>NZ_JAUBSF010000086.1:0-28592 GCF_036704615.1 Microcoleus sp. K4-B3 | reverse complement strand
TTTACTAGGCATTGACTTTTCATAAATATGGTTATATTGTATAATACAATATGCGTTTTAAATGCACAACAGCTTAGGGATTTTTATCGATTGCATACTAATTTTAGCACGCAAGGGGAAGAACATATGGGGATAATCTTGGGACAGCAGAATTATTCAGTTGGGGAACAATTGCGTCGCTTGCTAAAAATTATAGCTAGTAAATCCGCAGAGGAAATGTACAATCAAGTCGAGTTTTTAAGTGCTTGGTGAAGGATAAGCGATCGCACTTGGGAAAGCAAAGGGCGATCGCACTCTCCTCCAAAAACGCGAGCGCCCTAATTTATCTGCGTTTATCTCCGTCCATCGGCAGACATCTGCGGTTAAAAAAAGATCTATACCCCTTACAATTATAAAAAATATAAAATCTCAAATCATAAAAAAATGCTCCGACTATCCCAAACCCAACTCAAAATCCTCGAAGAATGCCCCCGCAAATTCCAACACAGCTACCTCGAACTACTCGCCACCACCGCCTCCCCAGAACACAAAGAAAAACTCGCCTGGGGAAGCCACTTTCACCTATTAATGCAGCAGCGAGAACTCGGACTTCCCATTGAATTTATCATCCAACAAGACCCCGAACTGGGACGCTGTGTGGCAGCATTTATCAACACCGCACCCGAACTTTTCGCCAATTCAGAAAATAGCGACAAGATTTTCCGCCAAGCCGAACACCCCCGCACCCTAATTTTCCAAGACTACCTATTCACCGTTATCTATGACTTGCTAATAGCCGAACCAAACGCCGCGCAAATTCTCGACTGGAAAACCTATCCCCGCCCTCAAAAATCCAAATGGATAGCCGAAAGTTGGCAAACTCGCCTCTATTTATACGTCTTAGTAGAAACCAGCGACTATTCCCCCGAACAAGTTTTCATGACATACTGGTTCGTACAATTGCAAGGAGAAGAACCGCCGCAAAAACTCACATTTGATTACAACCAAACAGAACACGATCGCACAAAACAAGATTTAACCCACCTATTGCAGCAGCTAACCGACTGGCGACAGCGGTATACCGAAGGCGGCGAATTCTTACCCCAAGTAGAAATTAGTTCCAATCTTTGCGATTCCTGTCAATTTGCCACTCGCTGCAACCGCACACCAGACACAAAAACTCCCTCACCAAATCTTCTCGCAGAAACTCCCACAGATTGGCTGCCAAATCTTGCTATAATAGACGAAATATTTATTTAATATATAAACAAACCCCCCAACTTTTACTCGTTACTAGGCTCTGCCAGGTAACGCAGATACGGTAGGTTATGCCTCCAATTTTCCCATCGTAAGCGAGGCTCTTCCTCTGGAAATGAGTTCCCAGGCTCTTCCAGGGAACCAGTAACTCGCTTAAGTTTTATTTAACATACAAACAAGCCCCTAGATTCATCTGTGGTCAAAATCTAAAATCTAAAATCTAAAATCTAAAATCGAATGACAGAAACCCCTCAACACTGGCAAAATCAACTCTTACCCCAACCCCCAGCTTGGCTGATCCAAGCTGTCAGAAACCATGCGCCAGAACTCCCCGGAAACTATGCCGCCGCACTTCTCTGGTATAGAGGAATTCAAAACCCCGAACAAATACCCGGTTTCTTAAATCCCCAACTTTACCAGCCAGCAAGTCCCTTTGAATTCGGACTAGAAATGAACTGGGCGATAGAAAGAATCCAGCAAGCACGAAACAGCGCAGAAAAAGTCGCAATTTGGGGAGACTTCGACGCCGACGGCATTACCTCAACTTCCGTACTTTGGGACGGACTGGGAGAATTTTTTGCTCAAAATGACCAACTAATTTATTACATTCCCAACCGCTTAACCGAATCTCACGGACTCAATATCCCGGGAATAGACGCCTTAGCAAAATCTGGAATTAGCTTAATTATTACCTGCGATACCGGCAGTACAAACATCGCCGAAATCGAATATGCCACCAGCTTAAACATCGATACAATTATTACCGACCATCATACATTACCGGAAGATCGCCCGCCAGCTACAGCCATTATCAATCCCCGCTACTTTCCCCCAAACCACCAACTATTTAACCTTTCAGGAGTTGGAGTAGCTTACAAATTAGTTGAAGCATTATATCACACATTACCGGATATTCCGCAGCGCCCGCTCACAGATTTATTAGAATTAGTAGCGATCGGCTTAATTGCCGATTTAGTCCAACTCACAGGAGACTGCCGCTACCTAGCACAACTCGGAATCGAACAACTGCAAAAACAACTCGCAAATCCCACCCGCCCGGGAGTGGCAAAATTGCTCGAACTGTGCAAGCGATCGGGCGATCGCCCAACCGACATTTCCTTCGGCCTCGGCCCCCGAATCAACGCCGTCAGCCGCATTCAAGGCGACGCCAGCTTCTGCGTAGAACTCCTCACCAGCCGCGACAAAAAACGCTGCGAGGAACTAGCAAATTTAACCGAAATTGCCAACTCCCGGCGCAAATCTTTACAAAAAGATGTTGCCAAAGATGCCGCCGCCAAATTAGCCAAACTCGACCTTTCAACTACTAGCGTCATTGTCCTCAGCGACCCGCAATGGCCCGTAGGTGTATTAGGATTAGTAGCGGGACAAATCGCCCAAGAATACGGTCGCCCCGTGATTTTATTCAGCACAGAAGGAAGCGAAAAAATTAATGAAAATTCTCCAGAAATGCAATTTACCTCCTTCTTAGATTCAGAATCACCAACACTTTCCCCATCCAACATTGCCAGGGGTTCCGCACGTTCCGCCAATCAAATCGACCTTTACCAATTAGTCAAAGACCAAGCGCATTTATTGCACAGATTTGGCGGTCATCCCTTCGCTGCCGGATTGAGTCTCCCCGTTGAAAATATTCCCCTATTTACCGATGCGGTAAATCAGCAACTGCGACAACAATACAGCACCGATAGTTTAACAGCAGCCCCCGTTCAAGCCGACCTAAAAATTACTGTGTCCGAATTAGGCAAGGACTTATTTCAAGAACTAAAATTGCTCGAACCGTGCGGTATGGGCAACCCCGCAGCAAAATTGCTGATTGAAAACTGCTGGTTTGACAATCTCTGGAATCAAAAAATAAAGGATTTGAAAGGGCAAAAAATAGAATATATCAAAACAGAATTTACAATTAGGGATGAATCTAGCGATACGGGATTTCCCGGCATTTGGTGGGGACACAATCAAAACGAAGTTCCCCAAGGCCGCTGCGATGTCACCGTCGAACTCGATTTTAATACTTACAAATCGCGGTATGAAGTGCGCCTAGTAGCAGTGCGGGAACGCACGGAAGACAACCAAATAAATTCTCTGACTCAAATAGATTGGATTGTAGACTGGCGCAATATAAATAACGAGAAAGAGTTATTAGGTGGTAGCACAAACTTAGAATCTAAAATGCCGATCGACAATCTAGTTTACAATTCCGAAATGGTCGATCGCGAAAACTCGATCGTCCTCAAAGAATGCCCCGCAAGCTGGGACGAACTGCGGATCTGGTTTCGACAAGCACAGCACACTCAGAAAAAACTCGCGATCGCCTACACATTACCCCCACTCGTACCCCCACAGCAAATCTGCCAACAGCTAATCGGCATCGCCAAATACCTCAGCCGCACCAAAAAACCCGTCACCAGACAACAGCTCCGCCAAAAACTCGGCATCAGCGACACATCGCTGCAACTGGGGTTCAAAACCCTAACATATCTCGGTTTCCAAATCAATTATCGCGATCGAGCTTTCCACATCACGAGACAATCCGAAACCGCACAGCAAGAAGACGTGCCCGATCAAATCCCCCAACCGTTATTAGATAGCCAATCCATCCAATTCTCCGTGCCAAATTCCTCCATCGCCGCCCGTTTTGCAGCGCAATTCCTAGCAGCAGTCTCCGAAGAACAATTCCGGCGGAAATATTTCTGTGAAGTACCCCTATCCACCATTCAATCGATCGCCCGAGAGACCGTTTTCCAAGAAGATTCTACAGCAAATCCCTTCTAACTGATATCTAGCACCATTCTTGAGAACAGGCCCGACGGCCTGTTCCACAACAGATGAATTTTCTTGTGGGGTGGGCACGCGAGCCCGCCCTGAAAAAATTATAGAGAATGGTAAAACCTATGAGTTTTAACTGATATCTGCCACCATTGTTAAGCATAGGCAGGATGCCAGTTCCACTCATGAGATAACTTTTATTGTGGGGCCCGCACGCTCTTGCCACCGGTGGGGCGGGCTTTTTGGCCTGTGAAGCGAGACAGGTTTTTGTGGATATGGCTTTTGGGTCTATTCCTGACACGGATGCAACATCTCAGTTCTAAGAAATATCTTAGTTCTCAATTCATCCCGATAAAATAAGGCATAGGGCAATGAGAGTTATCCGTTGCGAGTCAGGCCCAAAACTCATAACTCCTAACTCACAGGCCAAAACCTAAAACTCCCCACCGCCAAACTCTATAGCCAATCTCCAATTTAAAACCCCTATGCTCCTCTGTCCCCGCTGCCAATTTGAAAATCCCGCTCCAAACAAGTTTTGTCAACAATGCGGAACTTCCCTAATTTACAAACCTTGCCATGAATGCGGTGCCCAAGTCGCTTTTAGCGCCAAACAATGTCAGAATTGCGGCGTCACAACAGGTCAAGTGTGGCGGGCCATTATCTGCGGTCGATCGAATTTTCCAGCAGTCGAGCCAGACGAGTCAACCCTACCCCCAGCCGAGTTTCCGCAAAAACCAGAGATGGTTCCAGAAATCGCATCGCCCCAAAACTCTCCTGAACCAATCACAGACGCGATTAAAACAGACATAACCACCCCAGCCGAACCCCGAACAGCAGTCGAACCAACTTCTCCACAGTCAAGCGACGGCGAATTCAGCAGCCCAGAAATGGACTCTGTGGTAGCCGTGGGGGCGATCGCACCAGCATCCTTTCAAACAACAGAAAAAAGCTCTACTACAGCACCAGAGCGCGAAATAACCCCATCTGAACACCATTTTACAACAGCACCACAGCCTAAACAAATCAACGAAGCAACAGAGAACCCCGACAGCCCAAACATAGCTGACATCTCTCCCCAATCTCCAGAATTCCCCGCCCCCAATTCAGAATATTTAATCCCTTCCCAGCAAGCAGGAGCTTATTTAGACACCCAGCAGCGCTACCAACTCCTAGAAACCGTGCCGCCGAGAAAACTCTCAGACACAGTAGCAGTAACAGTATTGGACTGTCAGCCGCTGGAAATGTCACCCCTCAAAGCCATGCTAGCAGCCAACTCTGCCAGCGTCGCCAGACGAACCTCCCCCTACACCGCAGCAATCAAACGCGGAGAAAATTCGACAAATACCGCCTTAGCAGAGCTTTGCCAAGGCATAGCTGAACCTTATCTGGCACTCCGGTGGCAATTCTCTCAAAACCTGCCAGTCATTCAGGATAGCTGGTCAGACAACGAACAGGCAGTGCTGCTGCTAGAAGACTGCTCTCAATGGCCACTGCTGGTAGAACGGTGGAATCAACCCGAAACTTCCACCCAGCAAATTTTATACTGGCTGCACGAAATGACAGAACTGTGGGCTGCCCTAGAACCCTGGCGCTGTCGGCAAAGCTTGTTGGAACTGACAAATTTGCGAGTCAACCCCGACTCTTCCTTTTCCTTGACTTCTTTGCGGCTGCAATACCTCTATCCCGAACCCGCTGGATCAAACCTGCAACTGGTAGATTTGGGGCAACTGTGGCAGGTAATATTTAGCCAGTCCGATCGCACTCAGTTTGGCGCATTGCTCGAACTGCTGCAACAAATGTACAGAGGCGAGATTAACACAATCGAAGAATTGCGATCGCGCCTAGAAACTGTTCCCCTCGAACTCCAATCCGCACCTTCACCAAGCTCAACCCCGACGCGCAGGCATTACCGCAGCCTCGACGAGTCCCCCCCCGACGTTGGCGAGGTCTTAACCCAGCCCATGCCACTCCAGATTTACAGCTTAGAAGACGCAGGCCTCACCGATGTTGGCCGCACGCGCGACCACAACGAAGACTTCTTCAGCATCTGGACTCAGCTCAACAAACTCGAAAGCTCCTTCGGTCGCATCTTTCAAACCAAAGGGCTTTACATTCTCTGCGACGGCATGGGCGGACACGACAGCGGAGAAGTAGCGAGTCAACTAGCCGCTGAAACCCTCAGAGAATTCTTTCAAAGCACTTGGGAAAATCAACTTCCTCCGGCAGACACCATTCGCGAGGGAGTGCTGCTAGCCAACAAAGCCATCTTTGAAATCAATCAAAAGGACGGACGCTCCGGCAGCGCCCGCATGGGTACAACTCTAGTCGCAGTCTTAGTTCAAGACACCCAATTCGCCGTTGCCCACGTCGGCGACAGTCGCCTCTACCGACTGAGAAAGGGACAGACCCTAGAAAAAATCACCTCAGACCACGAAGTAGGGCAGCGCGAAATTAAGCGCGGGGTTGACCCGGAAACTGCTTATGCCCGTCCCGACGCCTATCAACTAACTCAAGCCATCGGCCCGCGAGACAGTAATTTTCTCAAGCCAGAGGTGCAGTTTTTAGACTTGTGCGAAGATACCTTATTAATTTTGGCTTCCGACGGCCTGACAGATAATGATTTGTTGGAAACTCACTGGCAGAACACTCTCGAACCCCTCTTCAATCCCGAAGCCGATCTCGACCAGGGAGTTGCCGAGTTGATTGAACTGGGCAACAAACGCAACGGTCACGACAATATCACGGCAATTATCATTCGGGCGCAGGTAGGCGCATTTCGATTTTAGACTTTCGATGCTGCCAACTTTTTCAACGGCGTCGCCTTTCCCTCGCGACCGCCTGAGTTAAACCTGCAATTGTTGCAAAGAAAGGATACAGCTTCGGCTGTTTCCGGACAAGGCTTTACTGCTCGCTCTACTATTAGGAATCCGGTGTTGAAACAGCTTCTGTTTGATTGCTCACAAACTGATTGCAGCCCCCATACGATTGCAGAAAAGCTGTTGAGGGCACACCATTTATCAGTAGCTTTAATTGAGAGAGTCTGTTCTGGGAATCTGGGGGAAAAACTGGCTTGATAGTGAGTGGATTCATCCTAGGTGAAAGAGCTTTTACCTACAGAAAGAGTTAGTCTAATCAACAAAAAATAAACTAAAATGAAGTGAGGCAGCAGGGGGGCGGATGCAAAATCTCTTTTATACCCGATCGCTCTCGGGGCAATGTAGCCTAGGCGGGAATTGCCCGCCCTACATAGAGATGTGGGACGTAAATCACAACCTGCTGCTACAGCAAATTTACCTAAAAGTTTAGCGATTGTTTACCTACTTCTTGTAGTTTCAAGTGTTAAATCGATCGAGTATGTTTTGAGGAGGCATCGACCCCTCAAAAATTTTACGGATAATTATTCCCAAAAAACTATTTATAACTTAATTGTTTATGGAATCTGTAATCATAATCAGGATATTATAAAGTTTTCGTGAAACTAACCTGTGCAGCTCATAAGTAATTTTTAATTTCTAATTTTTCAAAGCCCTACGCCCTAAATCTGTAAATTCCCACCAAATCTCACTGCCAAATCAGGGAGTTCAACCACATCAATCGAAAATGCTGCTGACTCTTTTAGATCCAGACAAACATACCCCTCTGCAACAGTGGAGTTTCGAGAGCGAATCCATTATTCGCATCGGCCGCTCTCCTGAAAATCACGTTGTGATCCCCAATGCTCTAGTGTCGCGGCAGCATCTGGAACTCCAAAGAGTTAATAGCGTGAATTCCAGTCAGTGGTACTTAGTCAATTCCGGGACAAATGGCACTTTGGTTAACGGTATTCTCATGTCTCAGGGTTGGATATCCGACGGTGCTCTGATCCAGTTGGCGCGGGGCGGCCCAATTCTGCATTTCCAAGTTATTACGATTGAACTCGGCGGCAAAATTGAGGCGAACCCCACCGTCAATTTCGCCGCCCCGAGGTGTACCCATGCGGGAAACCCGCCGGGGAATTTATTCTGCATCCACTGCGGCGAACCGATTAAAGTCGATCGCACCGTACGCCACTACCAAGTGTTGAGAACTTTGGGCCAAGGCGGTATGGGGACAACGACTTTAGCTTGGGATCGAGATAAAGCGAAAGCTCAACAACCCGGAAGTTCCCCCGCAGCTTCTCTGGTAGTCCTCAAGGAAATGAATGCTGATATGGCTCAAATCGCCAAAGCTCAAGAACTGTTTGAACGTGAAGCTAAAACTCTCAAGGCCCTCCACCATCCCGGAATTCCTCAGTTTTTTGACTTTTTTGTGGAAGGGGGCAAAAAATACTTGGTGATGGAAATGCTCCACGGCGAGGATTTAGAAAAACGCATCTACAACCGCGGGCCTGTTGCTCCCCAACAAGCAATAGAGTGGATGATCCAAACCTGTGAAGTTTTGGACTACATTCACTCTCAAAAACCCCCGATCGTCCACCGGGATATTAAACCTGCTAATTTGCTGGTGCGCCACCGCGACAATTGCATTACACTGCTGGATTTTGGCGCCGTTAAAGAAATCGGCACTCCTCCGGGCACTCGCATCGGCGTTGAAGGCTACACCGCACCAGAACAAGACCGGGGACAGCCTCTACCTCAGTCGGATTTATATGCTATTGGGCCTACTTTGATTTTTTTGCTAACGGCCCAAAGCCCTCAAAACTTTTACGGGAAAATAGCTGGAGGTTACGGGTTTAAGCTCGAAAATATTCCGACGATCGCCCCCAAGCTGCGAGAAACCATTTTGCGAACCACGGCAACTAAGCCTGGGGATCGCTTTCAAACTGCTCAACAATTAGCTCGAGCTTTAGCCGCTTCCCTTTAATAGAAGTCAGAAGTCAGAAGTCAGAAGTCAAAAGTCAGAAGCCATTAGGAAGAGGGAAGAGGGAAGAAGCTAGCAACGGAAATTTATGAAAGAAAATTTACCCAATCGCCTCGGAATTTCTCTCCGACACCCCAGTCCTCCGTCTCCTCTGTTATTCCTCGTCCCAAGCTTCTACAGCTATCAACTCGCTCACGGGGTCTTGCATAGAAAAATCAAACTCTAGCAATTGCTGTTTCCAGTACGGCCATTCGTCGCCGTAAAGCAGAGCAATTTTCCAAATGCTGTCTGTCGGCTTGATAATGTCAGACGTGACGAGAGAATGCACCTGACGCTGGAACTTAACCATCGGCTGTATAACCTGCTGGCTCATAATACCTCTTGAATTGTTTAAATCTTGTGTTATTACCACTTCCCAGCTCACACTTTTTACCGCAGTTTCGCCAAGAACAGTCTCGCCAAGATACGTGTAGATTTTTGTCGGGAAGCTACATATTCAACTTGTATCTTAACATAGTTCGTTTTGACAAGGGCCTATAAGCAGGACTGAAGAGTCAAGACCGACTTCAAAGAATTAATCATCTTTAAAATGTCCCGCTATATGCTGTCGATCGGCAGTGGGAGGTTTGCCTCCTCGAATGTTTCCACATAGTGGCAGATGCAAGGGCTGCCGAAGGCTTGTTTTTGACAAGGCTGAGTTTGCGTGCGAGAAACTGCAACTAATGCTTTTTCGCTGCTACAGCCTAATTTCCGCTTTCCTGCGGGTAAACCGCACCTGTTTCACCTTCGACGCTGGGTTCGCTGTGAGAGTGGGTCATAGCTACATAAGCTGATTATAACTCTACTGACCGCAAAAGCGATCGAAAATTGTTGGATACTGTTGATCGCCATCCCTAAATGTCGATCGAACATTCAAAGGCGACAGCAGAGCGGGCGTACAAGCAAGTTCCAAACCCATCGTCCGTCCTGATTGAGTCAATCTAAAATCTAAAATCTAATATCTAAAATTGTATGACTTGGACAAGGCGACACATTCTCACTCTGGCTGATTTTACCTCGGACGAATACGATACGGTGCTGCAAACAGCAGCCAGTTTTCGGGAGGTGCTCGGCCGCCGCACGAAGAAAGTGCCGGCCCTGCAGGGTCAAGTGGTCGCGAATTTGTTTTTTGAACCTTCTACCCGGACGCGCAATAGTTTTGAGTTGGCGGCGAAACGGCTGTCAGCGGATACGCTAAATTTTACCCCGGGAAGTTCTTCTCTGACGAAGGGGGAGACTATTCTGGATACGGCTAAGACTTATCTGGCGATGGGAACGGATTTGATGGTAATCAGGCACGAACAAGCTGGAGTTCCCAGCACGATTGCTTCGGAAATGGATCGCTTGGGTTCGAGAGTCAGCGTTCTGAATGCTGGAGACGGCCAGCACGAACACCCATCGCAAGGTTTGCTAGACTTATTTACTATTTGTTGTCTGTTAGATACCGAACGTCCGCGGCTGGAACTTTTAGCGGGTAAAAAAATTGCTGTGGTGGGGGATATCTTACATTCGCGGGTGGCTAGGTCTAATATATGGAGTTTAACGGCTTCTGGGGCAGAGGTTCATTTGGCCGGGCCGCCGACTTTGCTACCGCTGTTGTTTGCTGAGTGTGGGGAGGGTAGGGAAGGCAAATTATTTTTGCACTGGCAGCTTGAACCTGCTTTGGCTGATGCTGATTTTGTGATGACTTTGCGGCTGCAAAAGGAACGGATGAGCGACCATTTGCTGCCGAGTTTACGAGAGTACCATTCTTTGTACGGGATTACGCGCGATCGGCTCAAACTCTGCAAGCCGGAGGTGAAGGTGTTGCACCCGGGCCCGGTTAACCGCGGCGTGGAAATTAGTTCGGATTTGATGGATGATGCCCAGTTTAGCCTGATTTCTCAGCAAGTTACCAGCGGCGTGGCGGTGCGGATGGCATTACTTTATCTAATCGGCGGCGGTAAAGTTTAGGTTGTTAGCGGTTAGTCATGAATTTCGGATATTCGATTATTTTCAGGTATCGATCGCATATTTAAGATAATCGTTACCCGGGCAGACCGGGTAACGATTAAAACTCTTTCTAGAAATGTAAATTGCTCTAGTTAAGAGTTAGGAGAGCCACGACGCAGATACCCAGCCGCCGCCTGCAAGTTCGGCCCAGCCATGTTTGTAACGACCGGTCAATTTCACATTGTCTCCAGGATATAACTTGCCGATGACATGAGAACAGCCATCGGGGCGGTGGCGGATATTCAGTCGGCCGCCGTTGGTTGCAACTTCGGCGTAGCTGTGATGGCTGCGATTGCCGCAGTGGCGATACCCGCAACTTGCCTGTGCTTCACCGGGGGTACCCAGAACAGATAGAGCTACTGCCATACCTGCAACGCCTACCCATGCAGAATTAGGAATTTTCAAGCCCAGCTCGTCTAAGGACTTGACTTGAAGTTCGGACTCTGGAGATTCATAAGCAACAAAAGAGTGGCTCAATGCTAGTGCTTCCATAGTTTCCTCGTGATTGTTGTTAACATTTGTTGGTGCAGACTCAGGTCGAAACCTCAATTAACAGCCCAAACTATTAACTTATGTTTCAGAAAAGGCACAAGAGGGCGTTACGGTCTTGTTGTGCCCAGTAGTCGCTAATTTTCCTGAATCCTGCACAGGTATATCATGTCATCTAAGTAGCTTTCCGGAACAAAAAAATAAATAAAGTTTACATCTGCTGCTAAAGATTTGCGCGAGGCGGATAAGTAGGAGGGGAGAATTAAACTTAACTGTGTCCTTAAAAAGGGAACGAAGTTATGGATTGGGGTTGGGAATTGCTTGTACTGAGTTGCGAATGACACTACTTATTTTGGTGCTTATTTATTGAATTGCTACAGCAATATCGGCAGTTAATTCGATCGAACAAGCATCCTACTCGTCTTCAAGCAGGGTATTAGTTTGGTTCGGGCGAGTTACATTGTAGCCGATCGCACTGGTGCAAAAGTTCGGGGTGATGGCCTCGGATCCTCCCCCGTGCTACGAGATTTGGCTGGAGATTGGCTTCCCTGTGTCCCTGACAAGGATGCAAGACAAATCCATCGCGACTTGATTTGTGTCAAGATCAATTAACTTATCGAGCACGACTTTTTTGGCAATGAACTCTAGCGCTGCACTTTCGATCGGCACAATTCCTCAATGCCATGAATCAGACAGCTTCGCCATTACCTTAGCGCCTTTGTCTGTAGAGGAAATATACGCTTTGGCAGATGACCCCGCGAACGGAGCCGTGGTAATGATGAGCGGTACAGTCCGCAACCAAACTGACGGTCAAGCTGTAGTTTCACTAGAATATCAAGCCTACGAACCGATGGCAGTGCGGGTATTCCAGCAAATCGCTACTGAAATCCGCCGCCAGTGGGCCGATGTGAATCGGGTTGCCATTCACCACCGCGTCGGACACTTGCAGGTGGGGGAAATCAGCGTACTGGTGGCTGTTGGCTGTCCCCACCGGGGGGAGGCCTTTGCAGCTTGCCAGTACGCGATAGATACGCTCAAACACAATGTACCGATTTGGAAAAAGGAACATTGGGCCGACGGTTCTAGTAGTTGGGTTAGTATTGGAGCGTGTGAAGTTTTTGGGCATTAGTCAATCGATTTTAGATTTTAGATTTTAGAGTTTAGATTGAAGAGGGGAACTTGTTACGATCGGGTAACGTCAAAAAATGTGGAATGTTCGATGAGCCAATTCCACCGATGAGCGACTTTATTTCCGTGTCCTGGTCTGCGGTTGTGGCGACCGTTCAAAGAGTGCAATTGCCAGCCGAAAAACTCTCTAATTATGACTTGGTGTTGCGTTGTCAGGAAGGAAATCGACCTGAGAGCACTGCCTTTTCAGAACTGTTGAAGCGGTATCAGTCCCACGTAGACAGGGTTCTCTATCACTTGGCCCCTGACTGGCAGGACCGAGCAGACTTGGCTCAGGAAGTCTGGATTCGAGTCTACCGCAATATTAACCGCTTGCAAGAGCCTGTTAAATTTCGGGGCTGGCTGAGCCGCATCGCCACTAATTTGTTTTACGATGAGTTGCGGAAGCGCAAACGGGTGCGAACTCCGCTGTCGCTGGACGTACCCCGAACTCTCGAAGATGGCGAGGTTGATTGGGAAATTCCGGCCGACAGTCCGGGGCCTGATGAAGATTTGACGACGAGAGAATTTTACGACCAGTTGCGGGTGGCGATCGCAGATTTGCCGTCGGTATTCCGCACAACAATTGTTTTGAGAGAAATAGAAGGTTTAGCCTATGAGGAAATAGCGGAAATGACCGGAGTTTCTCTGGGAACTGTCAAGTCGAGAATTGCTAGAGCTCGCCAAAGGTTGCAGTTGCAATTGCAAAAATATCTCGATGGTAATTAGCAAGAGTGATTTTTGACGCGGGTGAAGAAGATTTGGTGAATTTTGCTGTGACATCAAAACTTCTCTTTTAAAATATAAATAAGCAGTAAATTATCCTAATAGCGATCGTGTGCTTCGCCAATTTGAGCAAGTGATGTGAAATATGAATTATAACTTTGAATCGGATAAAAATCAGAATCAGCAAGCTCTCGGGGATTCACTCACTGAAACTCAAGCTAACAAGAATTATGCCCAGGGCAATGTAACTACTATGATGCGCGATCGCTTTGAATTGCTGAGTGCCTACCTCGACGGCGAAGTGACGGCGGCAGAACGCCGGCAAGTGGAGGACTGGCTGACAAATGACCCTGTGACGAAGGGTTTGTACACCCGACTTCTGATGATGCAGCGGGGTTTTCAGTCAATGCCGGTGCCAGCTCCGGAACAATCTGCACAGGAGTTGGCGGCGAAGGTTTTGCAGCGGGTGGAACGCAAGCCGAAACGGGCTTGGATTTTGGGCGGAGGTGCGATCGCAGCTTTGTTGATTGCGGTGGTGTCGGGTGTCGGTGGCGGCCGCCAATTGTTTGCTCCCCAGTTTGCTCGATCGCCCGTTCCTGCTGAATCTGACGGTTTGATGGTGGCTTTGAACGAGCCTCTGGTGGAGATTGTTAATCCCAACGATTTGATGCTTGGGGTAAATGCACCGATAATGGATATTCCCAAAGTTGGTGTAACAACCCCTCAAAAGTCATTGCCAAAGGCGCAGTAGGATTTCTGTTTTGAGCATAACTGAAGTTGCTAAGCTCCCTAAAAAAGGGGGCTTTTGCCGTTTTTCCCAGTTTTTCAAGGTGGATATATCCTGGGACGCTTTCCTGGCTTTGAATGCCGAATTGTGGGGCGATCGCATCTTAATATCCGAGTAGGTAGCTAGTTGAATTAGAACACGCGATCGCACTTGCGATCGGTTTTTTGCAGATTTGCGATCGGCAACAGCAATGTCTCCTCAATTTCCTGCCGCACAGCAGGAGATACATTACAACCGCTATTGAGGCAATATACCAGCAATTTCACTCGTCCTCATCAGAAAATAGAGAAGGTAAATCCCGTTCTCCCCTCACGATCCGAACAATTTCAATTAAGTTGTCCAGCGCCCGATAAAGAATTATGTAACCCCTGATAGGAATTCCCCGCACAGAAGGAGCTAGTTCCTCGTAACTGCGCCCTATATTGGGGAACTTAACTAAATTACGACACTTTTTATCAAAGTCTTCAACAAATTGTTCACCTGCTTCTACATTCCTAGTTGTAAAGTAATCGGTAATTTCATTGAGATCGCGACTGGCTTCAGGGGAAATAATGTAGCGGCTCATTGTTGATTTTCCCGCATTTTGCGAAATTTTTCCCGCAATCTAGCTATAACTATCTCCCCATCAATTCCTTCGCCGCGTTCAAGCTGAGCTAGTCCTGCCGATACTTTTGGACGAGTTTCATCGACCCATTCTTGATAAAGATCGCTCTGTTGCCGATCGCTTCTGTCTGCGAGTAGTTCCAACGCCGCAGCAATTACCTCATCCACCGAAGAATATTTGCCACTTTTGACTTGGGCTTCAATAAATTTATTATGGTCAGGTTTTAGAGTAATGTTCATGCGCTTTACTTCTAATAACTTTTAGCCATTATATCATTTCCACTGGCTCTCTCCGTGTAAAGGCGAAGGGGAGGGCGATGGCGAGCAATTAAACTCGATCGCACTTGTTACCGATTTTTTGCAGATTTGCGATCGGCAACAGCAATGTCTCCTCTATTTCCTGCCGCACAGCAGGAGATACATTACAACCGCTATTGAGGCAATCTACCAGCAATTTATTAGCATCATAATACTTCCTCAGCAATGACTTCTGCTGTTCGCTAAATTGCCAATCGTGACCTATATTGCGATACTTAATCATCACATTTATTAATTGCTGAGTCCAATCATGACCTTTAGCTTCCCACCACTCCCGCTCGCTTTTCCACCACTCCTGTATTCTGTTTGTATATGCTGAAGCATATAGTTGGTCTCTGAGTTGTTGCAGAGATTGCTTCAATTCAGGTTCCAGATTTAAATGGAGAGTAAAGGCGAGGATAGAGAGAAGATTGCGACCTGATGCAGCAGCATAAAGATAGGGAATATTAAGGTCAATTGCATAGACCATTGCAACGTCAAGAACAATATCAGTAGCCAAGTCAGAGTCACGTTCATTAGCCAATTCAGAGTCACGTTCATTGTCATAATCAGAAGTAAAGTTCAACAAAAAAAGTCTAAGGGGTGGTTTAAAGGTATGGTCAATGGCATAACCAAGAATACGGATCAAACTTAGGTCAAAATTCAAGTCCGAACGAGGGTTACTAACGCGCTCTACCTCTCGACCCAGATAAAAAGCACGGATAGCTGATGGTTTATAGGGAGCCTTAATAGAAAAAGATTTATTTCTTACCCACATTAGGAACTGCTGCAACTGCTCATCATCAGCGACCAGTCCATCAACTTGCTGTTTCATTGACAGCAACGAGTCATCAGCTTTTTGCAACATCCCAACTGCTAACAACAAGACTTCTCGCCAACGCTTCTCGGTTAGGTGGCTGACCAGTTTTCCCAAAGCTTGTGGAGCAGAATTGTTAACTATTTTTGTAGCAGTAAAATACTCTTGGAATGTTAGATGAGAAAACGAATAAATTCCTCTTGCCCTTTCCACTAATAATCCATGTTGTGCCTCGATCGCCTTCAGGACAACCTCACTATGGATCTCCAACTGAACGCGGTCAGTTGTGCCATCGGGTAAGTTAGCTAGATAGTCGGCAATCACTTGTTGGATTTGATTTTTTTCAAAAAAGTAATCGCCCCGATCAAAAGTAATAGCTGCCACAAAAGCAAGTAAATGTTTCTTGCGGCACAAATTAAAATCTCGATAAACTTCATCCCGTTGAATGCCTCTAGTTTCATCCCATTTTCTGAGCATAATTTCCAGTCCTTCCTCATACAACTTGGCTCGGTTGGATGGGAAATTTGCTTTGGCTTGGAATACTAAACAAGTCAGATTCAACAAGATAGGCGTTACTGCCAGTTCTCGGATTTGCTGATTTTTATTCATTTTTAGCTGCTCTACAAATTGAGACGCTAAAGCTTTCCCTGCCTCCAGATTCTGGGAAAATGCCACAAACCAATTGCGAGCAAAGGCAGCGATTTGCTTGTTATTAAAATCGGCTACCTCAACACAGGTAAAAGCTTCGTCGTGAAATCGGTACTTAGCAGCGGCAATTCGACAGGTAATAATAAACTGATTGTTGTAATACTTTTGGACAAACTGACGAATCTGTCTGACTACTGCATCGCTATCTGATTCTGGCACTTCATCTAAGCCGTCCAGCAAAATCAGCCCTCTGCCTTGACTGAGTACAGATTCAGTTTGCGATCGCGCCTCAACTCCGCAACTGGCAAATTCGTCGCTGATATATTCTAATAAGTCAACATTAGCGATTTCAGCAAATGTTTTCAGAGAGATAAAAATCGGTATTTTGTTTGCTTCAAATTCAGAACGATCGCACTGAATGGCAATGTGTTTCAAAAAGGTAGTTTTACCGGAACCAGGCTTGCCGAGTACCATCAATTTAGAGTGAGATTTCACCGCATCCAATCCTGGTACTCGTTTCTGGCGCACTTTGCCTAAACCCAAGCGGTTAAAGTTATCCGCATCTGGGTTGAAGTCTCTGAGTAAATCGCGAATTTCTCCCGGCTGCCAACTGGTAATTTCCTCCAAAATGTTGACTTCAACGTAGAGGTTGCTGACATCAACGGGCTGTGCAATATCCAACAGTTGCATTTTGCTGTAAAGCTGTTGGATTTTGCTGTGGCATTTTTGCCGTATCTCTTCCACCACCGAATCAATGTCTAAATTCGATGGCTGCGGATTTTCTGGTGGAGGACGATCGACCATTTCTTCCCAATTCAACTGCAAAACCGTGCAGAAAGCCTTGAAAGCATTAGCTTTAATGGGTTCTCTTCCTCCTAAAAAACGCCTCCAAGTTGGCAGGGAGAGGCCATCGGCATAGGGCCCGGCCTCTGTCCAAGTTCGATCGGGCTCTAATGTTTGACTCGCTTCTACTAGCCATCTGGGGTCTTCTATCGTCGATCCCCCTTCTCTTCTAGCTTGCCTAATTTTTACTAATCCCTCCTCAGAGGCTTTGAGGGTGAGCATTATATAATTTACTTCTCTAATTGTCAATGTCTGTTTTCGCTCAGTTTAGCGATCGCAAACTGAGTTTGTCAAGACCCCAGCAACAAAGAGAAAATGATCCTGACAACAACTGCACGGCATACGGGAAAAGTCAGGCATAAATCATGCAAACTTAATCGTTGAGAATGCCACTTTCTTTTTGATGTAAAAAAATGACACATTCAATGATGACAAAGGATAGCAAAATGAGAGATAACATCGATGAAATACCGTCAGGTGGGATAGGCATACAACTTATTAGCAAAATTGCCGATCGGCTTAGCTATACACGCACTTCTGACTATCGAAACTGTCTGTTAATTGTGAAATATTTTCAGCCAGGTCTAATACCACCCCAACCTAGCCCTCAATCTGGTTATTTGAAGCGGGTAATTGACTTTTTAAATGGCTTTATATTTCCGTTGGAAAGGCAACGAAATCGCCAACTTTATCGAAGTGATAACCAGCCAATTAAAACAATTCACCTTCAACTAAATACTGACCTCAAGAGTGTTGCTCAAGTTTTATGGTGGGTCGAGCAGTTTTTTTTAGAGTATCTACCCATTCCCGAAGCAGTTTTGCAGCAGTGCAAACTTGCTACGATCGAAGGGTTTACGAATGCTGTTCGCCACGCTCACAAAAATCTGCCCTTGGAAACTCCCATCGACCTTGAAATAACCGTATTTAACGAACGCCTAGAACTAAAGATTTGGGATATGGGTGAGCCTTTTGACCTCCAAGCCAAGTTGATAGAAGAATTGCCAGTTATTTGGAGCGAGCTGGGATTTATGCTTGACTAAAGCTGTTCTGTAATTGCCAATTTTCAAGTGAGAAGAAAAATATTTTTTTTGGTGATGACTACTGATACTGCTCCCAAGATTCTCGTTGTGGATGATGACCCATCCATCCGCACTCTCGTTCATCGTTTTTTAACTCAGAAATATCAAGTAGATTCGGCAGCAGATGGCGAGGCGGCTTTAGCATTATTTGACGAATTCAAGCCTGTGCTAGTAATTCTCGATTGGAATTTGCCGGATACTACAGGCTATCACCTCTGTCAGGAAATGCAGCGCCGTACTAATGTTTTTGTGGTAATCCTAAGCAGCCGCACAGACGAAGCCGATAAACTTAAAGTCCTCTCCGCCGGTGCTGATGATTATATCTGTAAACCCTTTGGTTTGGCCGAGTTGGCAATACGTATAGAAGTTGTGTTGAGACGCATGAGGTCTGTCACTCCATCGCGTATTGTATTCGATCGATTCGCGATCGATTCAGCGCGTCGGGAAGCAACACTCAACGATCGCATTATCAAGTTAACAGCCTTGGAATTTAATATTTTGTATTTGTTGGCTAGTCATTCCGGTCAATCTTGGAGTCGCCAACAGCTAATCGAAAAAATCTGGGGGTGGAACTGCGACGACACAGGAGAAAAGCAACTTGTTACCGTACATATTGGTCAGATTCGCAAGAAAATGATTAAAGTTGATGCTACTGGATCGCAGTTTATTAAAACTATTCGGGGTTACGGTTACAGGTTCGATCCGCCCGATCGCACGGCAATGGCAATTTCCTAAGCTCATCGGCATTAACCACCTTATTTGGTGAAAAACCTATTTTCCCACCTGCCGTGGGGCAGCCAGATGCCTCCTAGGGTACGGACGCGATCGGGTAACATGAAGTAGGCCCAAGCCGCGCCTAGAGGTTTGAGGTGTCGATCGAAGATTTCGATTTCCTGTCGCTGATATTCGTTTTGTGTCGGTTCCCGCAGCGGATGATAGTCTTCCAGTCGGTCTAAATCGTCCAAAATAGCCGAGTTTGCGAAGCAGAGGAGAAAACCGCAGACTGTGCCATCTCCGGCCATCATCGCAGGATAGCCGATCGGCAGGGCAAAAAGTTGACCGCAGGCGATCGCGGGGCAAGCATCCACAACTTTTCCTTCGCAGTAGCGGAGGTAGTTGCACTCCCCCGGTTTGAGAGTGCCGTAGACAAAGACTTTCATCGGGTAGGGCCTAACCGCTAGTTTTTGCTAACATATATGGCTAAGCTAATAGTTTAAGTCTCGCGGGCGATCGCGACTGCAATCTTGATAAATTTCGTTGTTTACCCTTTCTTATAATTCATGACTCTAGCAGTTAGTTTTATTGCTTTTGGACTTCGGCCTTTGTACTTGAGCTCTTTTTTGCCGTCCCTGCCCCTTGACAGCTTGTTTTCGACTCAAGGGATTATGGTGATGCTGCTGGCAGCCTATGCGGGGGCGATGTGGATGTTTCTCACCAGTGCTCCGAAGGTACACACGGTGATGGTATCGGATCTCGGGCAAGCGAGGGAGTTCTATGAAGGTATGCTAAACTTGCCCGTAGCAGAAGTGCCGCTGCACTACTACTACAATTACGAGCAAACTTTGGGGACAACTGGTATCGATCCGCTGTATTTGTCGCCGAATGTCGGGAGGGCAACGAGCTCTCAGACCATGGGCAGTCCCGAGGGTTTGTGGTATCAGTTGATGAAAAATACCCAACTGCACATTATTAGCGGCGCCGGTGCAGGGGAAAAAAATCGCCAGCGTCACGTTTGTTTCGATCGCGATTGTTTGGATCAGCTATTGATGAGGGTACAAACTCGCGGCATTAGTTATAAAATTCGCCGAGAAAAGCCACTGAATTTTTTGGTCAAGGATTACGACGGTCGGGTCATTGAAATGGCTGAGGTTAGTAATTAAGCTGACAGGCAAAAAATTTTAGATATAGAAATCCGGTTTCTCCCAGAAAGCGGGTTTCTAAAGTTACGAGTTTGCCAGTCATTGTTGCTATGACTTGTTCGTCTCCGTTGCAACTTAACTAAATCTTTAATTTCTACCAAACATTGTTTAAAACCTAGAACTTGATTCAAGAGGTAAAGCAGATGGGACAGACCAAATTAATAGATCAGTTTAATCAAGATGGATATGTTAAGCTCCGGGGGTTTTTTTCAGAAGCCGAGATGAGAACACTGATCGAGGATATTAAACAAGCCGATCCGAAGCACATTGACAATAATCTGAATAAAGGAAGCTTAACTTTTCACAGTCAGCTATTCCAATACAGTGAAAAGATCCAAAACTTCATCTCTCAACCCTGACTTGTGGAACTGCTTGCACAATTCGTCGGTCCAAATTTCTGGGTGCGGTGGGATCAGGCAGTAGCCAAAGGACCAGGAGCAGAAACCTTTCCTTGGCATCAGGACAATGGCTACAGCAACCTTAAGGATAATCACTATCAACTGTGGATTGCACTTACCAGAATGACCCCCGAAAATGGTGGGCTGTGGTTACAACCGGGCAGTCACAAAAAACGGCTGCCGCACAAATTTGAAGGTAACTATGCTGTGTATGATGGAACTCCTGAGAGTCCACTCTTCATTGAAGCAGAAGCGGGGGATCTTGTTTTGTTTTCCTCGCTGACACTTCACAGTACCACACCTAATGTTTCGCAGGAAACCCGCTGGGCTTACGTGATTGAGTACATGTCCCTCAATCACGTCGATCCTTCTCTCAAACCACCCTATTTTGTGGTTGCCCGTAACGGTAAATCCCAGCCAGAGTTTGTTAATCTTCATACAGGTTTCCTGAACCCCTGGAATCATTTGAAATACGTTGGTTATCGCTGGAATCTCAAGCAACTGTGGCCAAGCAGGCTGAAACTACTTCTCAAGAGAGCAGAGTTGGTAGGAAAGAAGTAATACCAATTCTTACTGTACCCTCACTAGGTGAAGCCCGAATGTACTTCGTAAGTCACTGGTACTTCACCTAGAACCCTAGAAGCATTAGGTTGATTTAACCGGATTTGATATCACTTAGTTATTACTTCAACGCCCGAGCGCTCTAATTCTAGATCTGTCAAAGAGACTGCTTTCCGGCTGAAGATTTGGAAGTAGAGAGAAACAAAAAACTCTTTGACTGGAAAAACTATAAAAGTCAAAGGATTAATTGTCACGATGATATTGCGCGCATCGGCTTTAGCTTGTTTGACAATTTGCTGCGCTACCCAATCTGGAGACATAATGCCGATCGGGTTTAAGTTGCTTTTAAACGGCCCTAAAATCAGTTTGCGAACGATGCAGGGCGCGTCCAGCCGGCGCAGGGTGACTAAATCTCCCAGGGCGCGTTTGCTGAGTTCGTAGAGGGGACTGACAGCGGGAATTACTTCTGCTTCGGAAGTGTTGATCCAGACTTCTTTGCAAGCGATGTTTTCGTTAGTGCGGACTGTTAAGAAAAAGAGTTCCATCAGCCGCCACGCGGAAAAAGTGTTAATTTCGTAGGAGTTGGCGATCGCCTCTCCTGTTCTTTCTCCGTGTACATTAATCCCGTGATTGATGACGAGAATATCGATTTTTTCTAAAAATAGGGCTAAGTCTGCCTCTTGGCCAGCTTGCCAAGTTACGGTTTTTACAGGTAAACTTTCGCCGTCTATATTCAACGTAATTTCCTCATTTCCCGAGGTGAGGGCGATCGCTTTTGCACCAGCTTTGTGCAGGTGTTTGAGAAGCAAACGTCCTAAAGTTCCCGATGCACCGGTGACGGCTACAGTTTTGCCTTTGAGAGAAAGTGCTGTACCCATAAGTTTGTCTATTAAGGTGAAAGTACCGCAATAGTAAGCATTTTGATTGTCGAAGTGGTGCCGCCAGTGATAAGGTTTATTAACTAACCACTTGCCAGGGGGAGTAAGGAAGTCTCCCGGTTGGTGGGTGATGTCGGTTAATTCGTCTGCGCCTTTGATGCCGCACCCGCGGGCGATCGCGCTCAACAAAAAGCCTAAAGTATAAATACAACCCGCTGCTGCGCCCCAGTGATATTCCGGCAGCCCAAAATAAGCTACAACCCACAGAAACAACCCCAAAACCATCATCGCCGCAGCTTCGGGTACGTCGTGACGCCAGTGTGCTTGCTTGTAAATAGTCTCGCTGACGGGGGTCAAATTCGGGCGGAAAACGCGGTGATGCCAAGTGTGCAGCTTTTGCAGGGGTGCCCAATAATGGGACACGACGTGATAAAAGTCTCGTATTATTTCTGCCCAGCAGACAGAAGCTATTGCCACAGCGCCGACTATCCAGTAATTTACCATGCTCGCACCAGTTTGAAATTTGAGATATTAGATATTGTCTGCTTTGAAAGATAACTCAAAATGGCTTTTATTGCTAGTCTGGCAGTTGACTCAGGCGTTTTAAAATCTGCAAAACCCGGTACAATTCATTGCCGGGATTGGAAATAACAAATTCAGCCGATCGGGCATACTGGGGAGTTTCCCCTCTAACTAACTTGACAAAATTGAAGTTAGCACCTGTGGCAATCATCCCAAAAGTAGGACTTTCTGGGTTGGGATCTGCCAGCATATATGTCAGGAGTTGGGCGAGTGCTTCGTCAGTTGAAAACGAAAGTTGTTTGGATTCAATTACTGTCACCCACAAGTTTGCTTTCATAATTAGGATATCTATTCTGCCTTCGATGATTCTGCCTTCGTCTTCCTCTTGAATAGCGATCGACTTTTCGGCTTTGACTTGAAAAGGAGACTCATACAGACCGGCAATAAACAAAATGGGGCTGATGATTGTTAGCTTGACTGCATTTTCCAGTACAGGCGGGGTGTCTACCAAGTTGAAGTATATGTCTTGGACGCGATCGAGCAATTGTTTTTCTGAGTCTGTTACTTCGGGTAAGTTTTCTTGCCATTCTCGGAAAAATTCGCTGTTGCGAACTCGCTGTAAACCGAAGTTATCGATTAGATAGCGGAGGTTGATATCTCTTGCTTGTAGTTTTTGCATTATGATTGATAAAGGGTTTTATGGTTATTAATAAGTTTAGCATAATTGGGATTTTTAACCGCCGATGAACGCAAATGAACGCAGATGAAATTCCTAGTAAGTTAATTTTGGTGAGATGTCTGTTCATGGGGATTTTTGATTTGCAATTCGCTGTTTTTGTCCAGCTTGTATTTGCAGCAATTGCGGTACGGTGACAAAACGATATCCCTGCTGTTTGAGTTTGGGAATAATTGCAGATAGCGCCTCGACTGTTTGCTGGCGATTTCCGCCGCCGTCGTGCAACAACACGATCGCCCCCGTTGAAGCTTGGGATAGCACGCTACGGGCGATCGCAGCCGCCGGAGGTTGCAGAAAGTCTTTAGGGTCGATCGACCACATCACCACTACATAATTTTTCTTTTTAGCGTAATCTGCCAAACCGTTATTTAAGCGCCCGCCGGGAGGGCGAAACAACAAACTTTTTGCCCCAGTCGAGCGATAAATATGAACGCCAGTATTATCTATTTCATCCGATGCTGTTTTTTCGGTAACATTGTGAGAATAGTGATGCCAAGTATGATTGCCGATCGCATTTCCCGTTTGCACAACTCTTTTCGCAATTTCTGGATACTCCCGCAAATTTGCACCCAAGCAGAAAAATGTAGCTACTGCGTTATGTTTGTGCAAAACTTCTAATATTTTCAAAGTTTCAGGCGAAGGGCCATCGTCAAATGTCAGGGCGATAACTTTTGAGTTGTTAATACTGGCTTTATAAACAATTTGGCTGCGAAATTGCGCGGGCGGTGCGAAGACTAAAGGTGGTTGGGGAGCTTTGGGAGAGGGAGTTGCGGGGGGAGAAGGGGGTGTTTTTAGTTTTCGGGGTTTCAGCAGGTTTGGCGGGGGATTTTCAACGGGTGCGATAGGTATTAGCGGATTTGAATTGGCGGTTTTTCTGTTTTCCCACAACAGGGAAATTGTGAGGCTCCATCCGATAAGTATAACAGTTTTAATAACCCATTTATTATTGACTTGGGGACTCATCAGGTATAGGATTTATTTTGAACAATCTCATTATGCCTGATTGTTCTGCTAACTTGAAAATTTGGTGAATTAATTTTTTTTGCAAAAGGTCGATCGCACTAAAGCAAGACTGACGCAAAAACCGGGTTTTTTTAGGCAAATCAATGGTGTTTCGCCGCCGATTCCGATCAAACCCGGTTTATTGACAAAAAATGTAGGCTTTAAGGCTCTTTCCGCGACCATAAAACAAGGTAATGATACCCTGTGCGTCCAGAAATTAATCTACAACCGGCAAGTTTGCCGCGCCCTTTCATCCTCCGGTTCTTGCCACCCAAAAGCAAAATGACTTACCGCATTAATTTGCGGCGTCGCCGAGCGAATTGCCTGCATTTGAATCTCCAAAGACGGCCGATTTCTGAGAGGTTTTCCCCAATCTCCAGCAATGGCAGGAATGATTTTTGCTCCCGCAGGCGCTAAACTTACTGTCCGCTGCACCTGTGGCACAATGCAGCTTACATCCCCGCAATTTCCGTAAGACATGGCGTGGAATTCTATAGCAGCCGGAAATGTGTCCCAAGGCTGCAATCTCGAATCATATCCCCCTTGATTTATGGCTTGATTTGCAGTCGGAAAAAACACGGCTCCTACAGGAATTCCCATCCTTTGAGCTGGTTGAATTGCTATACCCAAAAAATCTAAAATCCCTTGGACTGCGTGAGCAACGCTCAGTTTCCACAGGTCTTTTTGCAGAGTGCCGGTATCAGGAAGCGGCGGTGTCGGTTTTGATGTTGGAGTTGTAGGGTTTTGCTTGTTAGTGGCGGGATTTGTTGAGGCCGATCTTGATGAGGCATTCTGCCTTCTAGAAGCTGGAGTTGTTACTGACATCGCCTGCGGAATTCGGCCCTGCCAAAGAGGTTCTCGCTCAGTTGGATATTGTTTGACTACTGCTTGAACGTCATTAGTATTGATAAATCCTTTAGTCAAATATCGCTGAATTAAATCTCGCCCTTGCTGATTGCTAGCCCGCTGCAAAAGAACTTGCTGCGATGCTGGGCCGTAAATCCACAAGTCTTGAACTTTGGTAGCAACTGAAGCGGGTCCGATGCCCCTTAGATAGCGAATGTAGTCGAATAACATTCCTTGCGGCTTGCGCTTGACTATTTGATTTACTAACAAAGTATAGTCTTGCCGTGCTTGTGGGTTGTACGGATCGATAAAGGCTTGATTGCCCGGAACTTCTCCGAAGTCCTCGTTAATTGCTGCGTATTCGCTTACTGTTAAACTTGTCTGATTTTTACCGTTGATAGCGAGGGTTTGCTGTCTGTCGGAACGCTGAGCATAGCTATAGCCAAAGTTCATGGTAAACAACCAAGCGTAAACTTTTAAACCTCGTTGTTTACCTTTGGCGATCGCCTTTTCTAACAAATCGTATTTCTCGTAACCGCGATTTCTGACAACAGAAGGCCAAGCCGTTGGATTGTCGGCTGCGGGGAGAAGCACTTGACCATCGTAAAACACTTCGACATAGACTTGGTTGTAGCCTTTATTCACAACTTTGTCTAATACTCGATCGAGTTCTCCGGGTCTGACATCGCAGGGATACAAACGCAGCCAAACTGCTTGGGTTTCGGGCCAAGTTTTTTGGCGGCATTCTGCTATTTCCCGTGCGTGTTTGTTCAAAACAGCAAAATATGCTTGCTGAGATTCCTGTTTTCCTGACAGGGCGGCGCGGCGCAAGTCTTCTTTTTGATTTACCTGTTCTTTGGATAATTGGCAATAGGCTGATGTTTCGCCAAAAGCTGGTTGAGTTTCGATAAACGGCCAAACAAGCTGGCTGATGAAGCTACTGGTTAAAACAGCAGTTACCGCACTTAAAAAGCGTCGCTGGTGTTGAAAATTCGCGATGCGAGTTGGTGCAATTTTCATGGGAGAATTGAATGGGGTTTTCTGGTTTAAATTGGGTGGCGATCGCAAAAATGCGATCGCGCTCAACAAGCAGCTACAAATTTTCTACTTTTTTCGGTTGACTTAGTTATGGCACAAGTCGATCGCACAATGCAAATTCTATCTGGCGGCTATTTAAATTCAATAAGGGCGATCGGGCAAGATAAGACTCGGTGATTAAACCGCTGCTATGCTATACAAACTTTCCTCTGCCTAAGTGTTGGCGCGCAGGCACGCGCCTTCGCGGACTCAAAAATAAAGCTGGTAAAAAGCCCGGATTTGATATCATAATCCAGTTCAATTTTTCAGTATTTTTTCCCTAAATGCTGCATAAAAAAGCGCCTGGATACAGTGGGCGCTAAAAGCAGTTGATATTTCTACTAAAAATTGTTAACACTCAAATATCAAGGATGAAAGATGAATTATTAAAATTTATCCTTGATCCTAAATTTTGAGATTAAGCTCCTCTGTTAAGAGCAGCTTCAATCTGCTGAAATTCTGACTCAAGACGCTTTTTCAATTTTTCAGGAACGGGACGGTTTGGATAGGAACTGTAATGTCCTGCCAAAGAGTTTAATGCCGTCCGCATTGTCGTGAAAGAGGCCAGCTTGGTAAGAGCGGGATCGCGGCGATAGGCAGCAAAAAAATCGTTGATACTTGTGCGAGCCTCCGCTTGAGCGGCTGCTTTTTCCGGCGTGCCCTCTGGCAAAGTGAGCGCTGTTCTCAAGCTCTTCACTAATGCTAATGTGTCTTGGCCATAATCTCCACTCAGAGTGGCCGGAACATTGGTACAGCCCGCTACGCCGATGACAACAACTAATACCAGGGCTAACAGACGGGAAATGTAATGCTTCATAAGGTTTAGAAAAATGGAAGCGAAAGCGGCAATCAAAATTAACCTTTATCCTATCTCGAATAGAGCTAATAATGCCAAATTTTCAATTTTTTTCATCCTTACCATGAAACATAAAATTTGTCAATCTAAAATCTAAAATCTAAAATCTAAAATCGATTGATTTGTCCAGCAACGACGGAGAGAATTTGGGTTTGTCGCAGCCACTGAGCATCAAAAGCGCCTAGGTGAGTTGTAGTAATCAGAGTTTGAAATCGTTCTTGAATTGTTTCTAAAAGTTGATTTTGGCGGCTCAGATCGAGTTCTGCAAGTACGTCGTCGAGCAACAGTAAAGGCGCTTCGCCGACGACTTCTTCAATAAGCTGCAATTCGGCTAATTTTAATGCTAATACCAGAGTTCGCTGCTGACCTTGGGAGGCGTATTGACGAGCTGGGGTATTGTTAATGGTAAATGTAATGTCGTCGCGATGGGGGCCGACTAAAGTGGTTCCTTGAAACTGTTCTGCGATCGCCCTTTTTTGAATTTTCTCTAAAAATGCTTGTCGCACTCCTTCGAGATTATCTTTAGCGATTAATTCCGCCCCTACTTCAATATTAGCATCGTATTTTACATCTAAAACTTCTGCTGAACCGCTAATTGAACGGTGCCAATTTCGAGCTAAAGGCATCAATCGCTCCAAAATTCGATCGCGCCTGCGGATGACGCGAGCGCCCGCTGTCGCCAACTGCGCGTCCCACAAAGCTAATTCCGAACTGGGAATTGGCAATTGGGAATTGGGGATGGGTAAGTCTTCTGTATTTTCCGGTTCGGGACTTTCGGGTGCAATAAATCGCATCTTGTCAAAACTGTCGGAAAATTCTGCTTTCCTGATTTCTTTAGAACGTTTCAACAGAGCGTTTCGCTGGCGCAAAATTTGGTTGTACTGCTGCAAAATGTGAGCGTAAATCGGTTCTAATTGGATGACGAGGCGATCGATCCAATTGCGCCTTCCTTCGGGCCCGCCGCGCACTAAGTCCAAATCCAAACAAGAAAATTGCACTACATTTAAGACGCTCAAAAAGTCTAAATGGCGACGCAGCGGTTCACCGTTGATCTTCAGTGTTCGACGCGCCCCAGAGCGAAGAGTTAAAGCTAAGTCGATTGCTCCGGTTTGACGTTCGAGTGTAGCATCAATTTGCCCGATCGGCTTTGAGTCGAGTATTAAATCGCGATCGCGCCCTACCCTGTGGCTTTTTAATGTAGAAAGTAACTCTACCGCTTCTAACAAGTTAGATTTTCCTTGAGCGTTGTTTCCTACTAAAATGGTTTTGGGAGCGTCAAAGGCTACCTTTTGATCCAAGTAGTTCCGAAACTGCCGTAGGTGCAGCGTTTTCAAATACATAATATTAGTAATTGGTAATTGGTAATTGGTAATTACTGTAGTTTAGACTAAATAAAGATGAGAACGGTGGCTTTCAGAAGAACTAGAGCCACCGCGCCGGGAGAGAAT
>NZ_JAUBSF010000085.1:0-28639 GCF_036704615.1 Microcoleus sp. K4-B3 | reverse complement strand
AGTTGTTGAGTAACAGCTTGCCTTCTAGTAAAAGGCAGCTACTTTTAGCTGCGGCCATTGTTTAGTCTAAACTCCAGTCTCTAAGGTTAGAGAAGCCCGCGATCGCGCATTATACCAGCAATTCTCTCAATTCTTGAGTCAGTAAGTACAGACCGTTAAAATTATCTCTATAATACCCCCAAGTCTCGCAAACACCGCCGCGTTAATTCGATTCGATATTTAGCATCCTTAGTCTGGAGTTTTTAAGTGATTGGGTGGAGAATTAAGCCTGATGTTTTTGATAATTTAAGAGCGCTCGCACTTGGATCGTTAGTAGTAAGATTGACAGGGACGCACCCTACACATTCGATCGCACTATTTCCACTGCAAAAACGCGAGCAAACTCAGCGACAAGGATCGCCCTAACTCGATCGACCTCAATTCCGGGGATAAACTGCTCTAAACTCCCAACAGGTCGATCGGGAATTCCGCAAGGTACAATTTGCCCAAAACCTGCGAGATCCGGGCAAACATTTAAAGCAAAACCGTGCATCGTAATCCAGCGGCTGACTTTAATGCCGATCGCGCCTACTTTGCACCCATCCACCCAAACTCCAGTCATACCGGGAACCCGCGAACCCTTCAACCCGCAAACTTCCAGCACCCCCAGCAGCACTTCCTCCAACTGCCACAAATACCAGTGCAAATCTTGCTGGTGGCGCCGCAAATTTAAAATCGGATAGCCCACCAATTGGCCGGGACAGTGGTAAGTCACCTCGCCGCCCCGCTCAACTCGGTGCAGTTCCGGCCCAGTTTGACTTGGGTCAAATTTCAGAAATTCCAGCTTTGCTGCCATTCCCAAAGTGTAAACCGGCGGATGTTCCAGCAAAATCAGGACATCTGGCAAATCAGGCCTGTCGCGGCGTTCTTGCACGAGTTTTTGCTGGATTTCCCAAGCTTGGGAGTAGGGCACTTGTCCCCAATCGAGAAGCAAGCAGGGTTGTGTATTTAGCGATTGAGGGATTAGAGGAGAAACCATGCAAAAAATCAATAGTATTTTTACGGAATATTGGCCCAGCTTAAATCAAGAATTGTCAACATATAATAAAAGATTTGGAAGATAAGAGTTTTCCAGAATACATAGTGCTATTGTATAAAATATACCCAAGTTACAGAAGGGAGGGAGCTCTATGAAGCTTGTTATCCAGGGTAAGAATATAGAAATCACCGATGCGATTCGCGAGTACGTCAATCAAAAGGTGGAAAAGGCAGTTAGCCATTTTCAAACTTTGACGACAGAAGTGGACATACATCTATCGGTGGCTCGTAACCCCAGGATCAATCCTAAGCAGACTGCTGAGGTAACTATTTATGCTAACGGCAGCGTGATTCGGGCTGAGGAAAGCACGGAAAGCCTGTATGCCAGCATCGATTTGGTTGCCGACAAGATAGCTCGTCAACTGCGGAAATTTAAGGAAAAACGCCACGACAACAAGACCCAAAGTAGTGCCAAAACGGTTACGGTAGTTGATGAACATCCTGTAGTAGCGGATCTGATTGGCGATCGAACTCCCGAACTTCCTGCTGAGGTGGTGCGGACTAAGTATTTTGCCATGCCTCCAATGACTGTGAAAGAAGCTTTGGAACAATTGCAGATTATCGATCACGATTTCTATATGTTCCGTAATGCGGAAACAGGCGAAATTAACGTACTCTACGAACGAAAGACTCACGGTGGCTATGGAGTTATCCAACCCCGTCACAGCAACGGTAACGGTAATAGCAAAAATGGCAAAACTGCCGAAAGCGCTACATCTGAAAAATCGAGTGTTGCGAAAAGCTAGATAATTGCTGAGTGCTAATTGTTAATGGCTGCAAGCCGTTAGCAAAAAAAGACTTTAGTCCTTACTACAAACTTTGGGTTCGTAGTAAGGACTTTAGTTTTTTCTTGTTTTTTTAAGATAATGATTAGTAGTAAGGACTTGGCTGATATTTCCTAGAGAAAATGGAGGAACAATTATGCTATTGGAGTTAAGACAATTAAAGATTCAACCGGGTCAGCAATTACTGGTTGAAGATGTGAACTGGCAACAATTTGAAAGTATTTTGGCGGAATTAGGAGAACGTCGTGCTTCCCGACTTTCCTACAGTAACGGACGGTTAGAAATTATCGTTCCTCTGCCCGAACATGAAAAAGCCAAAGAAATTATTGGCGACATGGTAAAAATTTTGTTGGAAACACGACAAATAGCATTTGAGTCGTTAGGTTCGACAACGTTGAAAAATGAAAGCATGAGTCAGGCTGTCGAACCGGATACCTGTTTTTACATTCAAAATCAAGCAGCCGTTATCGGTAAAAATCGCCTCGATATGAGTATTGATCCGCCCCCAGATTTAGCTATAGAAATTGATCTCACCTCTCGCACGCAGTTGGATAATTATCAAATTCTACGAGTACCGGAACTTTGGCGATACGCACGGCGAGGGCTACAAATCAACGTCTTGCAAGCCGAACAATATATTGAGTCTGATGTGAGTCCCACTTTCCCCAATATCCCGATTGTCGAACTGGTGAATCAGTACACTCAGCAGAGTCAAGTTGCTGGTAGAACCCCCGCTATTCAAGCTTTTAAAATTTGGGTAGGGGAAAATCTCTAGTCTCAGAACTCCCGTTTTCACTACAAACCGTTACTTCGCAGTCACGAATTTAGTTTTTTCTTGGTTGTTTAGACAATGAGGACTTTCGTCCTCACTACCAACAATATATTTAAGCAAATCCATCTAACTTTTGATGGTTTCTAAAGTTTTGAGTGCTTCTGCAACGTGTGCTTTGAAGTCTAACATGGAGTCAAAAATATGCTTGACAACGCCTTCTTTGTCAATGACATAAGTTACTCTACCGGGCATAATCCAGAGTGTAGCTGGAACGCCGTACAATTGCCGAACTTTGTTGCCAGTATCGCTTAGCAGTGTAAAGGGTAGCTGATATTTGGTGGCAAATTGCTGGTGCGATTGTTGCGAATCTTCGCTAATTCCTATGACTTCTGCACCGGCGTCTTTGAAGACTTCGTAGCTATCTCGAAAAGCGCAAGCTTGGGTTGTGCATCCGGGTGTGTCGTCTTTGGGGTAAAAGTAGACTATGACGTTTTTTTTACCTTTAAAATCTTTGAGGCTGACTGATGTGCCAGTTTGAGAGGGTAAGGTAAAATCGGGTGCGGTGTCTCCTACTTTGACTGTCATGTTTTTTAACTGAGTAACTCTGTTTGGGTGAAAATTTAACTTTTGTTATTGTACAGTTTTTTTGAGCAATAGTTCGCAGTTGCGATCGCCCGATTCGGTATCATCCCATTCTTGCTTTCTCCCACTCCTAAAAAAAACCGTTTTTACACAATCTGGATGCAGCCAACGATTCGCAGTTACGGGGATTAATTGAAGAGGCTTTTTTGAACCGCACATCCACGGGGATTAACGCAGATTCTTATTAACAATGGGAGGGGCGGTGCTGAAGCTTTACTACAAAGTTAGTTGTTATCGGCCTTTAGTTAAATTTTTAAATTCCCGCCATATTGGAGGAATTTGGCCGGAGTGTGTGCGGGGCTGGGTGAGGATTCCTTGAGTTGGACTGAACAGCAATGATAGCACAAATAATCCCGAGGCAACTAAAACTATTGCGGGGCCGGATGGTAAGTTATAAAAGTAGCTGAGATACATTCCGCTAATGCTGGAAATAACTCCGATTATTGCGCCTAAAATCATTACTTGGTGCAGGCGAGTGACTAGGAGATATGCGGTACTTGCGGGTGTAATTAATAGGGACAAAACTAGCACTACGCCAACAGCTTTGAGGCTGGCAACTATTGTGAGGGCGATGAGTACCATCAGCCCGAAGTTGAGCAGGTTTACTGGCAAACCTGTTGCTTGCGCTCCTAATGGATCGAATGTGTAAAATAGCAATTCTTTGTAAAAGAATACTACAACTAATAAGACTACGGTAACAATGACGGCTGTGTCGATCGCATCTTCAGCCGTAACGCCGAGGATGTTGCCGAAAAGAAAGTGGTTGAGGTCGATTTTGTTGTCTTTTTGGACGATCGTAATTAGGGTAATGCCGAGGGCGAAGAATGCCGAAAAGACAATGCCCATGGCGGCGTCTTCTTTGATTGTCGATCGAGCTTTGATCCAAGCTATGATGACTGTACTCAAAACTCCGGCAATGAAAGCGCCGATAAAGATGTTTGCTCCGAGGATAAATGCGATCGCCAATCCGGGCAAAACCGAGTGGCTGATGGCGTCTCCGAGCAAGGCCAACCGCTGTACCATTAGGTAGCTGCCGACGATCGCGCAGACGATGCCGACGAGAATGGCAATTATGAGCGATCGCTGCATGAATCCGTACTGCAACGGCTCAATTAAGGTTTGTATCATAAAATTATCAAATCACAGTTAACTAATGACTAACAACCAAAGCAACCCGGTTTGATCTGAGATGTTTCACCATTCTCAATAAGCTTTTTATGAACAGGCAAGATGCCTGTTCCACAAAAAGTGAATTTTCTCGCTTCATAGGCATCTTGCCTGTTCTTGAGAATGTTGCAAGATGTGAGTTTGATCCGAGATTTATCGTTGCCCAATTCAAGATTATCAAATAAACCACGTTCAAGAGTGTAAATCCTAGATTAATGAGGGGTGGCTAATTAAGCTGCTTGTCCGGCAAAAAACATTACTTGTCCGCCGTAGGCGCGGTAAAGGTTTTCTTGTGTTAGCACTTCTTGGCGGGAACCAGCGGCAATTAATTCTGTATTTAGCAAAATTAAATCGTCAAAATTGGTGATTGATTCGCCTAAGTCGTGGTTGACTACTAAGACAATTTTCCCGGCATTTGATAGCTGGTGGAAGATGTCGAAAATGATATTTTGAGTTTTTTGGTCAACGCCGACAAACGGCTCGTCAAAGCAGAAAATAGCGGCTTCTTGTGCTAATGCTCTAGCTAGAAATACTCGCTGTTGCTGTCCGCCGGAAAGTTGTCCGATCGGTCTGTCTTTGTAAGCACTCATGCCTACTCTTTCTAAGGCATCGGCAGCGGTGCGGCGGCTAGCTGCGGAGAAGCGGCGAAACCATCCGGCTTTTCTGACTCTTCCCATCATCACGACATCCCAAACGGTGGCGGGATAGTTCCAGTCAATTTGCGATCGCTGCGGCACGTAGGCTACTGTTTCGAGTCGATCGGCGATCGCTTCTTCGCCCCAGGTAACAGTGCCGCGAGTTGCGGGAATTAAGCCCAACATTGCTTTGATCAGCGTGCTTTTGCCGGCACCGTTGGGGCCAATAATACCCGTCAGCCTTCCCGGTTTGACACAAAGACTGATATCTCTGAGTGCCTCTACCGTGCGGTAGTTTACTGCTAAGTGCTTAACAGTGATAATTTCAGTGTTGGTAGCGCTGTCTTTGAGGTGGCAAACCATTTGAGACCAATGATTCTCGTTGGACAAGGCGGCGGTATTCATGGCGGTGAGTCTATCTCCTTTTTATTAAGTTTACTGTAAAAATGAAAAGAATATGAAATCATCGGTAAATAGGAATAATCTGGAACGCAGGAGAGGTAGATAATGCGACAGTGCAAGCTCGAAACCCCTCAAACCATAGGTTTTGTGGCGAAAATCTCAAGTCGGTTAAAACCGACGGCAATTGTGAAGCAATCCGATAAAGGGGAGTTTCGCGGTGAGTGGGGGATTGAAACCGCCGCCCCTCAATTGGACAAGTCCAAGGTATTTTGGATTAGAACTATTGCTTGCGGCATTTTGACTGTGGGTTTATTTAGTTGCGCTCAAACCCAGGGCGATCGCCTCTCTCCAGAGGCAGATGCTAAACCCAAGGTAGTTGCTACCAGCACAATTATTGAGGATTTGACCGATCGAGTAGCGGGAGGCGAAATTCAGCTAACAGGAATTTTGCAGCCGGGAACCGATCCTCACGTTTACGAACCGGTGCCAAAAGATTCTCAAGCCTTAGAACAAGCTAACTTAATTTTGTATAACGGTTACAATTTGGAACCGGGATTAATTAGGATGATGAATGCCGCCGGAATTAAGGCGCGGAAATTAGCAGTGGGCGAAGTTGTCAAGCCTTTGCTACTGAATAAAGAAGGCAATACCGTACCCGATCCGCACGTTTGGGGAAATGTAGAAAATGTAGTTCAAATGGTGGAAGCGATTCGGGATGCGCTAATCGACCTGTCGCCGGAAGATCGGGAGAAGTTTACGCAGAATGCTGTGAAACTTACTGAAGAGTTAAAACGTTTGGATAGTTGGATCGAACAAGAGATTAAAACTATTCCCGAAAATAAGCGCAAATTAGTAACAACTCACGATGCTTTTCAATATTACAGCCGCATTTACGGATTGGGAATTGCTGACAGTTTGATCGGGATTAGTACGGAGGAACAGCCGAGCGCTCAAACGGTGCAAAAGTTAGTAGAATCGGTAAAAGCGGCAGGAGTTCCTGCTATTTTTGCGGAGACTACAATTAACCCGCAACTGATTAAAACTGTGGCGGAGGAAGCGGGGGTGAAATTGGCGGCGCAGCAACTTTATTCGGATTCGATTGGGGCGGCTGGAAGCGAGGGCGATTCTTATGTGAAAATGATGTCGGCTAATACTCGCGCCATCGTCGAAGCTTTGGGGGGGAAATCCACTCCGTTTGAAGTTAGCAAGTAGCAAGTATGGTGCGTCATATCAAATCCGGTAGCATGGGAATTAATATTACCCACAGACTTGGAGACGGCAGTGCCGTGTCCCTACAATTAATCCGGGTAGGGACACGGCACTGCCGTGTCCTCTATATAATTCCGGTGGCACCGGAAACGATATCAGAAGAGTTTTATTTTATCTGCAGATAGGTTGACAGCTAACTGACATACCCTACAAGTTTCAGTTTACCTGCTTCGACAAAATTAAATTAAGCACGTTCAATTCGTTGGAACTTAAAAGATATTTATCTGTAAAAATCTTTTCTCGACTTTGCTCTAAACTGTAGCTTCTAAACACAATAAATGGGAAATCTCGATACTTGTGTCCGATCGGCATTACACTATCTACAGGGTAGATCGATCGCACATAAGCCGACAAAATATCCCGAAACCGCCTGTCTTCCGGTTCTTCCACCTTATTGTCAGCAAAATACTCCTGCATTTCCTCCCCGCTAACGAAGGCAAATAGCGGTATGGCATAATAGCGATCGAACTGCTGACTCTGCTGTTCGAGATACTGAGTTTTCTCGACTTCGCTGTTGAGAAATTGCAATAATTCGATCGCACCTCCTCTAATTGCCGATCGTACATTCTCCGGGGACGAATCGCTATCCCTAATTCGATACATTTTGTCCAGCAACTTCTTCTCTAGACATTCCTTAATTTCTCGATGAAGCGACATCTGGTATGTTTCTACCAAATTTTGCTTAGCTAGAGGTACGAGCAACAAACTACCGCAAACATGACCGAGTTCTAAATTATCATAGCTCAACAAACCATCAAGAGGATTGCACTTTTTCAAAAATTTACGATTAAAATCCTCCCGCATTTCCAGATAGGAATCGCCCTTTTGACGAGACTTATCAGAATTTTTCAAAAGAAACTCCCCGCGACCCAAAAGCTGTTCCAGACTCGTATAAACCTCCTTAAACAACATATTTCCTCGCTGGCTCTCGCTCTTTAATGTCTTAATTAGAGCCGCCATTTTGCTGCTAAAAGTATCCCCGACTGCGGAAACCGACTTACCGCCAATCGGAATCATCAAAAACTTTTCCCTACCTAAATAACCATATCCCGAAATTCGCGTCATCACCGCCGTCTTGAGAATTAGCAATAAATTCAACAAACTCAATTTGCTTTCTTGCAGGGAAAGTTCCGCATCATCAGCGTAATAAACTGCGGTATCAGATAGGTAAAAAACCAATTCCTTGTCTTCACCATCAAGGGTTTTACCGTTCTCATCTTCCCCGCGTCCCCGATAAATCACCTGTATCACTTCCATGAGATTTTTCTCAATCTGAAAGCGGGGAATATCAACTAAAATATGCTTAGTTTTCGGGAAAGAAAGTCCGCGACTTCCCGATGCAGTCATAAAGATTACTTTAGCTGTATTTTTGAATTCCTGTATTTTTTCTTTCTCCTCTTCCGAGATATTCGCGTGAATTTCCAGATAATCGGTAAACTGCTCAAACTTTTCGCGATAATCTCTAATTTTAGTAATTAATTCAGTTAATCTTTGCTTGTTCTGAATGTATACTATAATTTGTTCTACACCTGGGATGGCTAATCGCTGATTGATATCCTGAATTATTTCAGACTGTACCCGCTTTACTAAATTACTATTCTGTTTTAAAGGCGCATCTTCCTGATATTTAACACTTTCTACAAATACCTTGTAAGTTATCTCTAAACTGCGCGCCGGGTAGGAATTCGCATTAATCACCTTTGCAGGTAGATTCTTAAATTTAAAAGGAATGACTTGTAAAGGTTCACTTACATTAGAATTTTTTGCTAATTTTTTAAAGTAGATTTTATCCGGTTCCGGTGACGTGTTATCAAGGTGTTGTTTGATGACATCGCAGTCCACAATCGAAGCATCTGCGACAATAATTTTAGTATTAAAGCCGTGTTCTCGCTTGTGCAACTCATGTTTTTTGACAATCTTGGCAATTCCGGCTAAAAACTCAACGCCACCATCATCTCCCGTAATTTCATCTATCATAATGAAAATATGTTTGATGCGACTGGATATTTCTTGCATCTTAGCGGGAATGACCCGTTTGTCCCGTTTATTGTAAGTATCTTGAAAAATTTTATCTAAATGCTCTAGGGTATTTTGTCGGTTCTCTTTCATCTTCACCGATTGAATAGAAACGGTGGCTACGATATTATTAGATACCTGGCAATTTATCAGCGCGTATATACCTTCGCAAATGCTCTTAAGCACTCCATTTCCTTTGGGATTAATGGGTTTAATTACTGTTTCTCCCTTTTTTTCAAGTTCTGATTGATGATATTCCGTCCTCTTAATTTCTGAATCATCCTTGAGGAAGCGAACAGCTTTTTTTGTCAAATCTTCGCGATATTTATTCGATGCGTACTTGACGGTACAGTGTCCTGAATTGCTTTTGATGATATCGGCGTTAGTGTTGATACAAAATAATCGATCGTTGCACAGCAAACCCGTATTTTTATCTTGGAATTTTTCGATAATATCCAAGTTTACTTGCTTGCGGGGACTGACGTACAGGAATAAGAAACCGTCGTCGATATGGGTTTTGAGGAAATTGGCGATCGCAGTTGTTTTCCCAATTCCCGGATTCCCAGTCAAAAAGATATAAGTTTCATCAGACTGAAGCGCTTTCACAATCAATTCAGCGTGAGCATTTCGCAGGTCTAATCCGCGAGAAATTTGCAAGTCATCTGCCAGCTTATCTGATATAATATCTATTGAATTAACAAAATCGTCTATCCGTTCTGTATGAGGTACAGGTTCAGTGACATTTGTCCCAATGCCTAACAGAGAATCAACAAACTTTCTGCCTTTTTTAAAACTGCGAGCCGCGTTGAGTTGAATAACATCCAAAACTTCGGTGCGAGCATCGCTAATCTCTTTACCTTTCGGTTCATTCTGGTAAATCTGAGCACAAGTTGCTAATAACTTGATTTTGTCCTTGCGTAGGGAAATAGCGCTAATATTGCGATCGCCATAACCAACCACATTAAACAAAACCTCAGCATCACTTGAAATTATACCAGTTTGTTGCAAAAATTCATAGAAGCTGTGAGCGTAGCTACCCGCCTGAATCAGCTTAGCGCTTTCCTTATCTTTATACTTAAAAGCTGTAAAAAATCGTTTTAAATCCTCCGAGAAATCAACACCTAAAGTGCTGGTATCCATCCGCAGATTAGAAAACACACTTTTCGATCGCAAATAGCTAATTTCTCTCATCAAATATTTCCGTATCACCTCTATTTCATTGATATCCTCCGGTTTGGGAGCTAGCGTCGGAGAAAACACAGACAAATCAACACAGAGAATTCTAAAATCATTTCCATACTGTAAGAGCATCAGCGTATCAGCCTGCAAAAACTCACCCTTTTTCGAGTAGCGGCGGATGTACGAGTTAATCTCATCATCTGATAAACTAAGTTTGGCAGTTCTCAACTGAGACAATAACTCTTTAAACGCTTCTTTCTCACCCTTGTTATAGGTTCTGATACTGTTAGCATCACTAAAACTGCACTGACAATACACAATTTCCAACCGCTGCAAATTCTTCCAGCCAGTAGATTTGACGTACTCCCGGAAAAAATTCAACCCACCCAAAAAGCCTTTTTGGACAAAGAATAAACTCCATCTCTCAACTATTTCAGCATCTAAACTAGCCAGCAGATTGGCTTCCCTGACGATTTCGGCCGTCATCTTTGGCAATTTGAGCCTCTGCAAATCTAGACGGTAGGAATCACCAAAATTGTGACTTAAATTTTCCCGCTGAATATATGCCAGAATCCCGATATTGAATCCCACCTCAAACAGCCGCCCAAAATCTTCACCGATCATAATTGTGTACTGCCCTTAGTGACATTTAATACTTCTCTTACCTTATTCAAAAATGCCAGGGAATTAAACTCAGCATTCCCGCCCGGATGACTAAACACAGATAAAGCACCAACGGATTCATCCCCGATAATCTGCTCGTAGGGGTCAAGTTTAAAACTCATATCTTTTTTGCGAGCTTCATAGCGGTAAAAGTGAAAAATTGTCAAATAATGTAGCAACGTATCTTTAATTGCACCGTCGTAAATTAACCCTTGGTGAAGGTCTTGATCGTCGAGAATTCCGTCGTATATATGCAACAGAGTCGAGTAGGAAATCACACCGTTATAAAAGTTTTTATCCTCCTTTACCTTAAGTCCGTTAAACAAGTTAAAAAACATTACAGCTTGTTGACTGGTATCTGCAAACAAGCTCGAAAGCTCCATAGCATCCTGAATGTAAAAAGGTTTTCCCTTATCACCTAGGAAACTGCGGACATAGTATTTATCAAAAAACATCGGATAAATTTTGATATCTCGTCGCTCTCCCTTCAAAGTTCGGAGCAATTTTTTTGACATAAAAGACAATTCCTCGTCTTCCTCAGTCTTTGTAATATGCAGCGTACTCATGTAAGGTGCTTGCGAAATATATGCGAAATTCCGATATCCTTGCTGATAAAGCTGACTCATTGCATCTTCAAGGATTAACGGCTCAGTATAAAGGCGGCTGACACTGTAATTCTCGGAAAAAGTTTTCAGCACTTTGACTTCAATTGCATCGTCTTCTAGGCGATTAATCCCAATAGCTTCTCCGATTAAACTAGCTGTTCTTTGGAAGCGGTTTTTATTACTTTTTTTAGCATCACTGTCGCGACTGGAAACAACAATGATTGCTAAATTATCCAACTCTGGAGATAACTGCACATTGCTAAATTTAAACTTTTTCGGCAGAATTGAATACATTGAACTCAAACCGTTATGAAGTTTGTAACTATTTGGATCTTCTTTAATACGAAATCCCTGAGAAGTTGAGCGTTGTTTTTCACTCAAAATGTGAGATAATGTTTTGGAAAGGTTAGCCATAAATTTTTCTGAGGGCGAAGGATTTTTGTCGTCACCTTCATGCAGCCTCACCATCGGAATAAATAAGTTTTTTGCAGTATTTTCGAGTAAAACTCTCAGGCAGATATAAGACAGCAGCAACATCGTAAATTTATATACAAAAGCCGCCGTCGGTTGTAAACCTTTATCACCGCTGTCTAGTCGTTTGTCGTCATAAGGAAACAACACTAATTTTGTTGTTAAAAAATGCTGGTTGTATATTTTTCTAGAACGATCGGCTTTAGGTGCTGAAAGCATCGGCAAAATATCGACACCTTTGATATTGTATTCCATGCTGAAATTTTGGCGTTCATCAGTAGGAAAATAGCGGACATCTTCGATAGTAATATTTATCGGTAGCTGACAGATTGCTGTTTCATCAACACTAGGCTGTTCGACGACAATATAATGGAGTGTCTGCTTGTAATTTCGATCCAGAACTTCATTGAAAAATTTACCATTATTCAAAATATTGTCAATGTCTTCTAACAGACCTATTTTGAGGTTTACGTGTCGCGTTTCTGTACGGCTTGGCAAAATTGTCTGGCGTTCAAGAAAGCCTTTCAGCATTCTTTTAAGATGGTTAATTTTATGTTTAACATTAACCTCCTTAAAGCGTGTAACAAAATTTCGGAAAAGTCTTTTTTTGATTACCTCATTATCACGATTTAATACATCTTTCATGAGTTGCTCAAAAGCCGGAATAGGATTAAATTCAAGTTCCAATTCTGGGTTGTAATTTGGCGACCCTGGAGTGTGGTGAGATGCAAACACACAGTGATACAAAAATGCTATTTTTAACACCTTGCGGACGAAGGTTTCGGTATTAGCATCTTCGGTAAGTTCTGCTTTGTGTTCTTCACTATCGGGATTTAGCAGATTCAGATGATATTCAAATACGTCCTTTCCACCGCGCGCTTGAACTGGGTTGTCTAATTTTAGTTTGAGACCAAAGATAAATTTACGTTCGTTCCGATGATTGTCTGTGCTTTCTCCCAAATAACCTTCTACCAGGGGAATAATTGGCAGCGCATCTAAAAATTCCGATCGCGCAAAAATTTCTCTGTAATTAACTCTAACACCAGCATAATTTGCAGCATACTCGCCATCGGCTTTACTGCTGTCGTTGATGTAATCTTCTATCAATCTGAGACGACGAATCAAATCTTTTAAATAGATGATTCCTACAGTATCTGTGCTGCTAGGGCTGATGTGTTCCAGCAGATACTCCAAATAAGTAATCTTGGCTTCTTTGTTAATTTTTCCTAGGGTTTCTTTGTCTACCAGTCGGATCAATTTATGAAAATCCGAGTATTCATTATTAACCATCTCATCAAGACGATGGTTAAGTTCTTGCCTATCGTCGCTATTCTCGGCATTTTCCCTAATATAGTTTTCTAAACCCTCCTTTAGCTGTTGTTGAAAAATATCGGTATTTCGTACCGCAATAGTCAATTTATGCAGTTTTAAAGTCCCAGGACTTCCAGAGACTCGGCGTTCCAAAGTTAGCTTTTCTTTTTCTAAAGAAGTGTGGCGAGTACCAAAATCGTATTTGAGACCTAACTTTTTGCCGTCTCCCTGAAAAGAGGATGAATCTAAAGGAGTGATTAAGCTAGCGACAAACTTTTCAAGAGAAGTATTTTGTGGGAGCAATTTAGATGCTAAGTGCTGCCGCAAACACTCTTTAATCTGCCTAACTCTATCGCCAAAAAGCTCCTCTACTTCGGGCGGAAAATTAACCGTAGCAGCATCTGCTTGACGTTCATAGGAACCCAATGGTGTCCGCACTTGCATTTTTGCAACATCAGCAGCAATGGCATCAATATCGACGATCAGACGGCGGCGGTCATCTGATATATTAAACGGGTTTTTTCCCTGCAAAACTTCTAAAATATTGTCCAGCAAATCGCCATAATCCACTGGAACTAAATCGCTGTCATCCAATCTTAAGATGTTCACCCTGTTAACTCCCTTAAAAAGCTTGAATCCACTCTTTCACGTCGTATTCAGTCCAAACCCCATTTACCCAATAAGGATCGGTTTCAACCAATTGTCGCACAGCCGCCTCATCTTCGGCTTCGTAAATTGCAAAAATTTTAGTTAAATCTTTTGTAGGCCCGATCGTACTTAAAACGCCCGATTCCTTCTGCTTAGCCAATCCGGCTAAATGATCGTCTCGAAACGGAGCGCGTTTTTCGAGAACGTCTTCGCAGTAACTTCCCCACATCACATATTTGGTCATATTTTTGAGCTTTAGATGAATTTGTTTAAAAGTTATTGTACAATAAGAGTAAGAGGTTTTAACTAAAATTTTAAGAATAAGATTAATGAACCGCAGAGGGCGCAGAGGGCGCAGAGGAAGAGGGGAAACAGAGATGATTGTTAGAGAGGAGTAGATTGCTATGAATTTATTAGACATTCGTTTGTTGACGGTTCAAGAGTATCGTCGCATGGCCGAAATTGGGATTTTTGACGAAGATGAACGAGTAGAATTATTGGCAGGACAAATAGTAAAGATGGCAGCAAAAGGAACAGCACATGGTGCAGCGGTGAAACGCACAGAGAAGTTACTGGAAAATCGTTTGGGAAATCGAGTTTTGGTGCGGCTGCAAGATCCAGTTCGGTTAAATGATTACTCGGAACCTGAACCTGATATTGCTGTAGTTGTACCCGATCCACTTTACTATGAAGACCATCATCCTACTCCTTCTGAAGTTTATCTAATTATTGAAGTAGCCGATACTACGCTGAGAACAGATTTGGGGATAAAAGCAAATCTTTATGCTCAATCTGAAATTGCAGATTATTGGGTTTTGGATGTTAATAATCGGCAACTCCACGTTTTTCGAGAACCGAGTCAGGATGGTTATCAAAGTCGGGTGATTCTCGGGGATGATGGGAGTATTTCTCCTTTGCAGTTTCCCGATATTTCCTTTATGGTTCGGGATATGTTGCGGCCATTGGTGTCAATTTAACGCTTTTTCCCTGAGTCCGCCAGGGAACTCCTTCCCTGGCGGCCTCCATTGGTGGCTGACGGCCTATTTTAGCTTCTCAAACTAACGCCGAATTTCTCAACTAAAACATCGCGGACTTTTTGTTGGGCTGGTTCGACATCAGTTTCGCTTAATGTTCGATCGCCCGCGCGGTAAACTAACCGAAAAGCCAAACTCCGCTGGCCCGCCGGTACGTTGTCGCCCCGATATTCGTCGAACAGTTCCACCGAATCCAGCAAACTACCCGCCGCCTTTTTCATCGCACTTTGCATCTGAACAACCGCAACCTCTACAGGCGCGAAAAACGCAATATCTCTGTCAGAAGCGGGGAAACTCGAATAACCCGCAAACTTGCGAGTCGAAATGCTCGATCGCCCTAATTCACCCAACAGCACCGCTAAATCTAATTGAAACACGTAAACCTGCTCAGGCAAATCCTTTTCTTGCTGCAATTGCGGGTGCAACTGTCCGAAAACTCCTAAATATTTCCCGTTTAACGATAACGCAGCGGTGCGGCCCGGATGCAAGCGTGTATTCGAGGAATCGCTTTGATATTCCACCGACAAACCCAACTCTTGAAATGCGCTTTCCAAAATACCTTTTGCCTCAAACCAACTCAAAGGTCGATCGCGCCCTCCCTGCTGCCATTTCCACACAGTCGGATCGCCGCCGATAATCCCCGCTACTGCATCAGCTTCCTTCATTGCATCCGCATCTTTCCAGAAAATGCGGCCGACTTCAAAACCGTTTAGCGCCCCATTTCCCTGTTCCAAATTGTACCCGAAAGCATCAATCAAACCCGACAGCATCTCAGTCCGCAAAGCCGAATACTCCACAAACAGCGGATTCGCCAGCACAACCTGATTGTCTCCCTCAGTTTTCACCAAAGAATAGTGCATCAACTCCGTCAAACCGGCAGCCCGAAAAGCCGATCGCACATTCCGAATTGCCGCATATTCCGGCGACAAATAACCGGGTTCTGTTTTGCTAGGCAAAGTATCGCAGAAATTGTCGTAGCCGTGGAGTCTGGCAACTTCTTCAATTAAGTCAATTTCCCTTTCTAAATCGCGGTAGCGGTAAGCAGGAACAGTTATCGCAAACACCCGTTTTTTTTCCGTCGCAACAACTTCGCATCCCAAGGCTGTGAGAATATTTTTTACCTCTTCCGGTTCCAGATATTTTGAACCGCCCGTTTGTCCTCTTTTCAACTGCCCCAAAACCAGATTTACTCGGTCTAAACGCAATTCGAGCGATCGGCTAAAACTCAAATCATCGCCCGAACTCGCCGTTTTCTGCACCGTCGCAGTGCCTCCAGCCAACTCCAAAATTAGAGCTACAGCGCGGTTGCAGGCCGTCGTCAAGGCCGCCTGATTCACCCCCCGTTCGTAGCGGATCGATGCCTCGCTGCGCAAGCCTTGAGCGCGCGCAGAACGGCGAATCGTTGCCTGGTCAAAAATCGCTGCTTCCAAAACTAAATTTTGCGTGCCTTCGTGAACTTCCGTATCTTCGCCGCCCATTACCCCAGCTAAGGCAACTGGTTTGTCGCTAGCAGTAATTAACAGGTTTTGAGCTTGCAAATTGCGGTTTTGTCCGTCCAAAGTTTTGAAGGATTCGCCTGTTTTAGCAAAGCGGACGCCGATGCTGATATCTTGAGTGCCGGTGAAAGATTGCAGGCGATCGCGATCGAAAGCGTGGAGCGGTTGTCCCCATTCCAATAAAATGTAATTAGTCACGTCAACCACATTATTAATCGGCCGCACTCCCGCCGCCTGCAACCGCTGCTGCAACCAAGCCGGAGAAGCAGCAATTTTCACACCTTCAATTGCCGTGCCGATGTAAATCGGGCATCCTTGCGGTTCCGATATTTCTACTGCCAAACCAGGACTTTCTTTGCCCTCAATCACAACACCATTCGCTTCGGGAATTCTCAAACTCGCCCCAGTCAGCGCCGCCACTTCCCGCGCTACACCCACCATGCTCAAAGCGTCAGCACGGTTTGCAGTTGCTGTCAAGTCTAAAATCACGTCGTCTAAACCCAAAAGAGGGCGAATATCGCTGCCCAATTCGGGATTTTCTAACTCGAAAATGTGAATGCCTGCTGACTCTTTAGCCAGTCCCAATTCTGCCAGAGAGCAAATCATTCCTTCGGAAGGAACGCCCCGCAATTTAGCCGGTTTAATCTTTAAATCAATAGTCGGCAGAACAGTTCCGACAACAGCGACAGGCACGTAAATGTCTGCCCTAGCGTTGGGTGCGCCGCAAACAATATTCAAAGCTTCACAAGAGCCGACATCCACTTGACAAACTCTCAATTTGTCTGCATTCGGATGCTGTTCGCAGGCGATGATTTTGCCCAAAACTACCCCGCTTGCCCAAGGGCGGCGGTCTTCAATTTCTTCGACTTCAAACCCTGCCATTGTCAGGGTTTCGGCTAATTCTTCCGGGGATATCGACACATCCACCAATTCCCGCAGCCAGTTTAGAGAAATACGCATAATTTAGTCAGTAGTTAGTTGTCAGTGCTCGGTAGTTATTAGTCATTAGTCTGCGCCGGCCGGCTTCGACTGTGCAGTCACAGAATTTATTCGGCAAAGCCTTTACTACCATAATAATTTAATTTTGTCAATAGTTTCGTGGTATACATAAGCAAAAACGAGCGATCGGTCACTTATGTTGATGGCTGCTGGGGGGATTAGTAACATTCTCATTCAGATAATGAGGTATGCTAGAAATATCTCACAGTGCAAAGATCTATACTTCGGACAGTTTTTGATTGCCAACCTTAGAATAAGGGTTTCAAGGCGATTCGGCAAGTTCGCTACCAACGGAAAATCGAGGGTGTCAGATTACTAACTAAAAACTGTCCGGACTCTTGAAAGCTCACCTAAGTGTAGAAAGACTTTACACAAAAAAGGACAAATTTAGCAAGTCTTTAAACTATTTTCAAGGATAATCCACAGAAAAAACTCACAGCAGCGAGATAATCAAAATAGGGAAAAGATATCTGCCTAAAAGACTTAGGTGCAATTCCAATTCGCAACCGGACGCACGGCCCGCCGACAACTGATAGATCAGTATTTCTACCAGAAGCAGGAACAGGCAATTTGTGCAGTCGAGCGACGCTGGCAAAATCAGAAAAACATAGGCAAACTCAATTAACATGAGCTACTGCGTAAATCCGGGCTGTCCCCATCCTCAAAACCCTGCTGACTCTATTCTTCAGTGTCAGACTTGCGGTGCGCGGTTATTGCTGCGCGCTCGCTACCGAGTCATTGAACCTTTAGGACAAGGAGGTTTTGGAGCTACATTTCTGGCAAAAGACATCTCATTGCCCGGTCAACCGAGTTGTGTTGTCAAGCAACTGCGACCCAGTAGTTCGTCGCCGCGAGTTTTAGAAATGGCGCGGGAATTATTCAAGCGAGAAGCGAAAACCCTCGGCCAACTGGGCGACCACCCGCAAGTACCGAGGCTGCTAGACTATTTTGAAACCGAACAGCAATTTTACTTAGTTCAAGAGTATGTTAAAGGCTCGACTTTGAAACAAGAAGTCAAGCATTCAGGCCGTTTCAACGAATCCGACGTTAAAAATTTTCTATTAGAAATTCTGCCAGTAGTGCAATATATCCACAGCCAAGGAGTAATTCACAGAGACATCAAACCCGCAAATATTATTCGCCGAGTTCAAGACAGCCACTTAGTTCTGATTGACTTCGGAGCGGTAAAAGATCAAGTCAGCCAAACAATATTATTAGACCCCGCCGACCAAAGCGCCAACACGAAATTTTCAGTCGGCACATTTAGTTTCGCTCCCCCGGAACAAATGGCGCTGCGACCGATATTTGCCAGCGACATCTACGCTGTGGGCATGACTTGCTTGTACTTGCTCACAGGAAAGTCGCCCAAGGATTTAGATTTTGATGGAGTAACTGGCGAAATTGTTTGGCAGCCCCACGTTCAGGTAAGCCCAAATTTTGCACGGATTCTCGAAAAAATGCTCAAGCCGATGGTTGGCCACCGCTTCCAATCGGCAGCAGATGTCCTCAGAGCTCTCTCGGGCCAATTTGAAGACCCAACTCTGATGGACGGCTTGGCAACTCAATTCAACGGCTCTTCTCGTACAGTTGAAGAACCGACAATATTTAATGACGAGGGTTCTTCGTGGTCACCGCCGAGGAGCAAAATCAATGAAGATTTACGCTCGAACCAAAGCCGCATTGGTAGAACTTCCTGGAGCCAATCCGGGAACACGGGGATGCAGCCCAGAGTTTCCCGAACTCTGGCTGAGTCAGGCAGAACTTTCGGAACGGTTGGACCTTCCAGCGGCAATTTAGCAGGGCAAAAGGTAACGAAAGCTGTTGTTAAGTGGGACACCAACAGCTTGCGAGCGGCATATTTTAAAGGCAAGCGCGATTTTGCTGACTGCGAACTCTCTGGCTTGCAACTGCAAAAATTGCAGTTAGCGGGGGGGAATTTTTATCAGGCTAGGTTGGTGAAGGCAAATTTGCAAGCAGCGGATTTGTCGGGGGCAAATTTGGGTCACGCGAGGTTAATTAAGGCGAATTTGCGAGATGCTAACTTGACTGAGGCTTATTGCAGCACTGCCAATTTTGAAGGCGCGGATTTCCGAGGTGCTGACTTGACGGGGGCTTATTTGACTAAGGCAAATTTGCGGGGAGCAAATTTGTGCGGGGCGAATCTTACCAACGCGACAGTTTCTGATGAACAACTGGCAATGGCAAAGACCAATTGGCTTACTGTTAAGCCGGATGGCAAGCGGAGTTTTGGATTCTAAGAAGTCATTAGTCATTAGTCATTAGTCAGTAGTCAGTAGTCAGTAGTCAGCAGTCAGTAGTCAGTAGTCATTAGTCATTAGTTAGTGGGTAGCTGCTACGAATAACAGTCAACAGTCAACAGTCAACAGTCAACAGTCAACTCCCCACTCCCCCAGTCAGGTGAGTCGCCAGGAGGAAGCCCGATCGCCCCAATGCCGCCTAAATTTAAAACTAGCAATGGAGGATTCGATCGCACTAAACATGAAACTGCTCAACCGCCGCACTCGACCGCTTCTGTACGCCGGTATCCTGGCTCTGACCTACTTTGTTACCGGAAAACTCGCAGCGTCGATGCTGGGGCTGGTAAAAGCCGAAGTCTCCCCCGTGTGGCCGCCTGCCGGTATTGCTCTAGCGGCGCTGCTACTGCTAGGGCGGCGGATGTGGCCGGGAATTGCCCTCGGTTCGGTGCTGTTAAACTCTACCGCCGGTATACCGTCCGCCGTCATTGTCACATCAGCCTTTAGCGTCACCCTGCAAGCGCTGGCTGGGGAGGCTTTGCTGAGCCGGAGCGAATTTTCTACCAAACTCGATCGATTGCGAGATGTTCTGAGTTTGGTGGCGGGCGCTGTCATCGGGTCCACTTTGCTCGGTTCTACCCTCGGCAACTTGGGCGCGTGCATTTTTGGTTGGGTTCAGTGGAGCAATTTCTCTCGGAACTGGTGGACTGCGTGGCTCGGAGACGGCATGGGAATTTTGATCGTGACGCCATTGCTGCTGACTTTAAACCACGCCGTTAATAGTTTTAAATTTCAAATAAAACCCCGCATTATTTCAACTTTTATAGCAGTTTTTAACAGGCCGAAGTACCAATTACCAATTACTAATTACCCGCGAACGTCTCCAGCAATTGAAAACCGCTCTCAGCTTTTATTTTTAATTGTTAATTATTCAGAAATAGCGCTTTGGCTGACTCTCTTGCTGAGCGTTAGCTGGCTGTTTTTTTGCTCGAAAACACAGGCGGGGATCGCTCTGTATCCGCTGGAGTATTTGCCTTTTCCTCTGATAGTTTGGGCCGCCCTGCGGTTTCAACCGCCGGGAGCGATTTTTGCTTATTCGATCGTGTCTTACATCGCGATTTTGGGAGCGGTGCAGGGAGGTGGCCCATTTTTCGCCAAAAGCGATAATCTCAAACAAGCGGTGTTGTTTTTACAAGCTTTTATCGGTACGATCGCCCTTGTGGCTCTGATGTTGGCGGCCGCCGTAGCAGAACGCCAGCAAGCGCTGCAGGAAGTGCGCCGCACGGCGGCGGCGCTGCGATCGCGCGAAGCTAGTCTGGCCAAAGCTCAGCGCATCGCTCAGTTGGGCAATTGGGATTTAAATTGCGCCGCCGTCGCAGTAACTGAGAGCTTTCAGGAATTGTCGGAACACCTTACACCCAATATCGAATTGCGGTGGTCGGACGAACTTTACCGCCTCTTGGGTTTTGCTCCGGGAACCGTCAAACCGACACCAGAAGTTTTTTTGCAGGCCGTACATCCAGAAGACCGAGAATTGGTGGCGCGATCGCAGTCTCAAGCTATGTTTGAGCGCAAACCCTATTGCATTGATTACCGGATCGTGCTTCCAGACGGCGGAGTGCGTACTGTCTGCGAACAGTCGGCAATTAACTCAAACGTCATTTCCGCCACAGTCCAAGACGTTACCGAGCGCCACTGCGCGGAAGCCGCTTTGCGAGCGTCCTCCGATCGCGATCGCTTGCTCTCAGAAATGGCGCTGCGAATTCGCCACTCCCTCGACCTCGAAGAAATTCTCAACACTACTGTTGCCGAAGTCCGGCAATTTTTCAAGGCAGACCGCGCTTTCATCGGTATTATGGACGCGGACGGGGTACATCTTCCTAGCCCGGTGTACGGTAAGGTTGTGGCCGAGTCTGTGGATGCCCAATGCCGTTCTCTTTTGGGGTGGGTACTCGCTGACGAGAATCACCTCGAAAACCAGAAAACTTTTTATGCTAACAACCGCGTCCGAGCTATCTCCGATACTGCTAGCGTTCAACTCAGCGTTCCAATTGCCCAATTGTACAGCGACTATCAAATTCGCGCGACGTTAAATGTGCCGATCTTCCTGGGGGATCAATTGTTCGGGATCTTAGCCGTCAACCAGTGCTCGGGGCCCCGCCAGTGGCAGGAATTTGAAATTGATTTGTTGGAAAAACTCGCTACCCAAGTGGCGATCGCTCTCCAGCAAGCCCAACTTTTGCAGCAGGTTAAAGATCTCAATGCCAACTTGGAATCTCAAGTAGAGGAACGCACCCGCCAACTACAGCAAAAAATGCACGAACTGCAAGAAAGCAACCGCCTGAAAGACCTATTTTTGCACGCAGTTTCTCACAATCTCCGCACTCCAGTTATGGGAATGTTAATACTGCTAAAAAACTTGCTCAACAAATCGCCCTCAGACTCTCTACAAGATGTTCCGGTTTCTCGATCGATTTTGCAGCGGATCGTTCAGGCCAGCGAACACCAGTTGACTATGGTTAATGCCCTGCTCGACGCTCACGCTAGCGAGGTGAAAGGTATTGTTCTCAATACTGTACCTCTGCATTTGCCGTCTTTAGCTTCAGCCATTGTTGCCGATTTAGAACCGATGCTGGCCAAAAACCAAGCAACTTTGACTCAGGATATTCCGGCGGATTTGCCACAAGTCAATGCCGATCGCCAACACTTGCAGCGGGTGCTAGAAAATCTGTTGACTAATGCTATTAAACACAATCCTCCGGGAGTAAATATAACTTTTAAAGCCGAGGTAATTGCTGTTGAAACAGCGCTAAGTTATGAAGAAAATTCCCAGGCTTTAACATCGCCCAATAATCAGCTTGCCCGCTGTATCGCTAACCGGATATCTGCTGCGGGCGATCGTCCTAGGATTTGCGAGACTACCCAGAAAAATCAGGAAACCCTGGCCAAATTCAACCTCGACGGCAGTTGCAAAATGCCCCGCTATCAGGGTCAAATTGGCAATATCGGCAGCAAATTGCCCGGAGTCACCGTAAAAATGGTTCGCTGTACTGTAACAGATAATGGAGTGGGAATCAGCGCCAAACAGCGGGCATCTCTGTTTGAACTTTACGTTCAAGACCCTAATAGCCGACAATTAACAGGGCTGGGTTTGGGATTGTACCTCTCCAAGCAAATTATCAAAGCTCACGGCGGCTCGATCGGCGTCGAAAGCACTCCCGGAGAAGGCTCGACTTTCTGGTTTTCGCTACCTGCTGTCAACTCGGACGATCCCTCTTTCCCAATCTAAAATCTAAAATCTAAAATCTAAAATGGTATGAGCTATTTGGGCAATGCAAAATCAGTTCAGGCGTTAACGGTTTACGAGGTGTGGCGCGATCGCTTCCTCCGAGAACGGCTGCGCCCTGCTGTCGGAATTGCCATCTTTTTTGCCTTCACAATAACGGTCTATTTTGTGGGCGAAAGATTCTTCGCTCGCCAGGAGTTTAAAAGTGTTTATTTGTACACTAGCGCTGCTGTAGAGTTTGGTTTATTGACCTGTTTTGTGTTGCAAAAAACCTCCTTCGGACAGCGCTATCCCGGTTTGCTATTTTTGGGTTTTTCGTGGTCGCTGACGGTGGTTGTACAGCTTGGGCTAGCTGTCGCACAAGCCGGGGAATTACCAATTTTTACCTGGAGTTTAGCGTTTCTGATCCAAGCTACGCTGATGCCCGTCCGCTGGCGCCTCCACCTGATTTCTCAACTCGGCGTTTTGTGTTGCCACGTCGGGATAAATTTGGTTTTAAATCTAAGTTTTGCTAAGTATACTGCTTTTAAGTTGACCTGGTTTTACTTATATTTGTTTTGGTTTTGTTTGATTTGCGATTTGTCGGTTTATTGGTACGAATGTCTGCAACGGAAAGAGTTTAGTACCAGGCGCGAGTTGGAATCTGCTTACCAGCAGTTGGAGGTGGCGGAGGCGAAGTACCGCAGCATTTTTGAGAATGCGGGCGAGGGGATTTTTCAAAGCACTCCCGATGGTCGTTATATTACTGCAAATCCAGCTTTGGCGCGGATTTACGGCTGCGATTCCCCGGAAGAAGTGACGGCAAAGTTTACTGATATCGAGCGGCAGTTGTATGTCGATCCGGCTCGCAGAAAAGAGTTTTTGCGAGCGATCGAGGAAAGCGGCACAGTATCGGATTTTGAATCTAAAATTTACCGCTCAGACGGCAGTATTGTCTGGATTTCCGAGAAGGCGCGGGCGGTACGGGACAGCAGCGGCTCCCTGCTTTATTATGAGGGTTTAATTGAGGATATCACGCAGCGCAAACAGGCACAAGAATCGCTGCGGCTGTTTATCCACGCTCTTTCTCACGACTTGCGAAACCCGGTGGCGGGAATGTTAATGGTGCTGAAAAATTGGCAGACAAAAACCGGGGATTCGATCGCAATTCCCCGTTCTGTTTTGGAGCGGATGATTCAAGGTAGCGAGCAGCAGTTGCGGTTGATAAATTCGCTTTTGGAAGTTCACGCCGGGGAATTGCGCGGTTTTGTTTTGCACTGCGATCGGGTTGATTTGAGGGGGGTCGTTGAAGCTGCTGCGGCCGATTTGGAGCCTTTAATGAATGAGGCTCAAGCTAATTTTAAAAATTTGGTACCTGATGATTTTCCCGCCGTGAATGCTGACACTACTCAGTTAAGGCGCGTGTTTTCTAATTTAATTGCTAATGCTTTAAAACACAATCTGCCCGGACTGAATTTAACGGTTTCCGCTCAAGTAATTAAGGCGGAAAAATTAATTATAAATCAAAGACAAGCAAAACAAGACATCGACAAATTACCGATTACCAATCCACAATCCCCAATCCCCAATTATCAATCCCCAATCGCTAATTCTCCAAGTAGCATGATTTACTGTACCGTTGAAGATGACGGGGTGGGAATATTGCCGGAACAGTGCGAACATCTTTTTGACCTCTACGTTAGGGGTTATCAATCCCGACACTCCCTTGGTTTGGGTTTGGGTCTATATCTTTGCCGACAAATTATTGGCGCTCACGGCGGGGAAATTGGGGTAATTAGCAGTCCCGGTGCAGGGGCAACTTTTTGGTTTACTTTGCCGCTGGCTGAGAATTCCCGGTAATTTTTTTGTCTGTTTAATTACATTTAATCTAACAACAGCGCCCGACATTTAGAACCTTCTTAATTGCTGAAACCGTTGCGAAATATTGCTTCTGCTTTCTGCCTCCTGCCTTCTGCTCTACTTTGGTTGTACGGTCGCAGGCGGCTTTTTGAGCGGCCGGGGCCAAATTAGTCGATCGGACTATTGATATTCATTTAAAACCGTGCTATACTTACCGAAATGTTTTTAATAAAAAAAACAATTTCACATTTTCTTTAGAAATAGCATTTAATCTATAAAATCTATAAAACTAGATGAAAGACCTGCAATTTATGGTCCACACAAGCTCAGAAAATACAGCTAAAGACGATGCAGATAAGTACGATTCAGCTAAATATAACGAGCGGTCGTTCTCAACTTTAATTCGGGCGCTCCGTCTTTCCCAAGGTTACTTTTCTTTCGTTTTAGTCCACTGCAACTCGCTGGCTTTGCGGCAGCAAATAGTCGATCGGCTGCAAGCAACTTGTGCCGTCAAACCGCGGCAACTGTTTTTGCCCGAATCGGCAACAACTCTCTACAGGACAATCGCTGCAGAACTAGACGGGGAAAAGCCTACAGCTTTAATGATCCTCGGTTTGGAATCAGTGCTGGCGATCGATAGATTGCTCGTTTCTACCAACCTACTATGCAGCGAATTCAGCAAAACATTTTCCTTTCCCGTCGTCTTTTGGGTGACGGATGAACTTCTGAGAAAAATTGTTCGCACCGCCCCGGATTTATACAATCGGATGACGACAATTAGATTCATCAGTCAGTAGTAATCAGCCCATCGATTTTAGATTTTAGATTTTAGATTTTAGATTTTTAACAGTCAACAGTCAACAGTCAACAGTCAACATTTAACACTCAACAGTCATCAGTCAACTGTTAAATTCCGCTTCCCAAATCAGGACTAATTCCCGCGCCGCCGCAGTTCCCTCAGTAGGAAAACTTGCCAAAAAGTCTTTATCCGCCCCCACGTCGTAAGGCCCTTCCTTAAACTCCAAAATCACAGTATCCGGTGCCAAAGCTACTAACGTATGAATAGTGCCCTCTGGCAGTTCGACAGCGCGAGTCGGGCCCGCAGCGCTGACTCGCAAGGAACGGAGGATTTGACCGTTTTCATTCAAAATAACAATACCCACTTCTCCTTGAATCACTACGAAAAACTCAAAACCGTTAATTGCAGGCGGGCGCAGGTGTTGGTGAGGGCGGACGTAAGTGCCTGGTTGCAGCACGTTGACAAACCGCTGCACTTTTTCAGACAAATCGTGGAAATTGTAGTTTTGTCGCTGGCGGGGACTGCGGCGGGAGGAAGCGGCAACTTCGTCTAGCAATTCTTGCGTCAGCAATTTGATCGGGGGGGACTGCACAACAGATATCCTGTATTTAATAGTTCTTGAACAAATGGGCTAGTCTGGGATCATCGTTATCAGCATCTCTTGACACATGGAAATCGCAACTCAGGTGCGTATCACTAAGGCAATGCGTTTGTCAAGTATCTTTAGAAAAAGTATTAGCCCGATCGCCCTTTTGACTATTCTAGTCTGCGCCAGTAGCGTTTCTGCGTCTGAACCGAGGGTCGCACTTTTGGTTCAGCAGCAATTCCCACAGCAGCAACTGAAAGACGAAATTCGCGATCGAGTTCAAGAAGAAGTTGACATTGCTTTCGGGCGCACGGCGGTACTGCTGAACGGGCTGATAATTGCCCTAACTTTGTTTCCGACAGCAGCCGGAGTCGGGGTTTGGTTTCTGTTGAGCAAATTGTCCAAGCAGACAACAGTTGCTCGCCAAGAAATTGAAAGTCTCCATTACGATACAATCTCTCAATTAAAACTATTAATTTCGGACGCTGAAAGTATCTTAGGCGAAATTCAACACCAAAGTCACGCGGCGGATGCAGAAACAGACTTGTTATTGCCCGATGCCCAAATTCAAGAATTTGCTCCGGTTAACTACGGCAATCACCAACAGCTAGTGACGGCAGGCGACTATGCTAAACAGGGAGATGCTTGTTTCTTTGAAAACCGTTATGAAGATGCGATTGCTGCTTACAATCTTGCCCTGCAAATTCAGCCGGATTTAGCCGATACTTGGAATAACCGGGGAGTAGTGCTGACGAGAATGCAGCGGTATCCAGAGGCGATCGCCTCTTACGAACAAGCTACTACAATTCGCCCCAATTATCCCGACGCTTGGAACAATCGAGGCGTGGTATTGTTGGAGTTGCAGAAGTACCAGGAGGCGATCGGCTGTTACGAACAGGCAATTCAAGCCAAACCCGATTACGCCGACGCTTGGAACAACCGAGGCGTTGCTTTTTCCAAAATGCAGGAGTACGAACAGGCAGTAATTTCTTACAATCAAGCTCTACAAATTAAAAATGATTATACTGATGCTTGGAACAATCGAGGCGTTGCACTTTCCAAATTGCAAAAATACGAAGCTGCGATTGATTCCTACGAAAATGCTGCTAAAATCCGACCTGACTTTTACAGAATTTGGTACAATAAAGCCCGATGTTATGCACTACAAGGTAAAATTGAACTAGCAATTGAAAATTTAAAGCGCGCCCTCAATCTCAATCCGAATGTGTGTAAAGAGTTGGCAAAAAGTGAAGCTGATTTGGAGAAGATTCGCGAATACGATGCCTTCAAGCAGTTGATAAGTTAATAGCTGTAATTGTAGGCTGCGTGACCACAAATTATTTCAAATTTATCACGGGTGACTAATAAAAGTCATGCACCGAAAAATTACGCTATCTACATTCGATCTATTAATTCATCACAAGTCACACAAAGTCTTGTGCTGTCTCGATTACTTTTGCCAATATTACACTTTTTGCAAATAGTTTGTAGATTATACCAATTTCCTAAAGTCATGCTACAGATAGAGCATCTAAAATAAATTCCCATCCCGTCAAAGAAGCAATAACTTCCAACGTCAACTTATTTAACTCTTTTTGCTGAGCAATGCTCTCAACTCTTCTATTTGGTCAAATCTCAACCATTGCAATTGTTCTTTTACCTATCCCCACAGTCTTTCTATGGGGTTTACTTCCGGACTGTATGCGGGTTGAAACAGTAAAATAACATTTTCTGGTATGCTGAGATTTAAAGAGTTATGAAATCTTCCATTTTCTACTTAAATTATATGTAAATCCTCCGGATACTCACTAGCAAATAGCTCTAAAATTTTCTCGAAGCACACTGTATCTAAATGTGTAAATTCCTAAAAAAAGCTGGCTCCAGTTAGCGGTTCTACTGCCCCATACAGCCACAAATAAGTAAAGTTCCATTGCACTTGGACTTGCGGTTTTATTCCGTAACCTGTTAACTTTATTATTTGAATTGTATGCAGCCCCATCCGACTTTAATCTTGACTCCAATATCAGTTTTTTTTCAGTTTGATAAAAAGCTATAATTCTTACTCAGACAAGTTTTTATAAGAAATGGGAGTTTTTTTTAAATTCTACTACTGCCCCTAGTTTCTGTTTTTCACTCACGGGACGTGGCAATGCGTAATTTTCCTTTTAGGCGATATTTTGTCCATTTATTTACTGTCCGATATGCCACTTTTACTTCGCAGCAGGTTGTCAGCCATTGATGTACCTCTTGGTAACTACTGAATCCTTCGGGAGCGAGCAATTCTTTTGATAATCTATCTACAGTTTCGGCTGTCATGATTCTTGGTCTTCCCGATCGAGGTTTTTGGTATAATAATTCTGCGATGCCTCCCGATCAATAACTAGACAACCATCTTTGTATTGTGGTACGATGTTTACCGTGCGCCGCACCGCCACAGACAATACGCTATCTGCCGTTTGGGTTTTGAGCCAATACAGAGCTTGCAGTTTTTCGTGGCACACAGCATCTTTCTGTTGACCCAGAAGAGCTTTCAGTTCTTCTGCCAGGGTAAGAGCATCTCAATCAAGCTTGACAAAACGAGTTGATAGCAGTCATCATATAATCATTATTCATAGAAGCCTGTTTGATTTTTTGACGAAGACTACGCTGCAATGTTTTCTCCTGATTAAGAGCGTTAAGTGCTATCCGTCTCAGGATGGCAAA
>NZ_JAUBSF010000084.1:0-29072 GCF_036704615.1 Microcoleus sp. K4-B3 | reverse complement strand
TTCCGATTGCACTCACTTTTTTCACTTCTCTATTTTATTGCGTAAGCATTCCTCTTTAAAAACTGTCCGGAGTATTGAAGTTTCTGGATTCAAAATAATTACCTAACCCGCTTGATTTAGTTGTGGGAGTAATCTAAAATCTAAAATCTAAAATCGAATTATTGTCATCGAACCAGCAATTGGTGCCGAAGCCGAGTGCTCTCTTATTTAAAGACAATTGTGTTGCTAAATTTAATGCTGCTTGTCTGCCGATTTCGGTTTCAAATACTGATGAGAAAACAGCATCTATATTATGAGTTTGACAAAATTTTCGTAGTTGGGATGGGGAACCGCATATCGCAGGTTTAATGACGAAAATTCCCCGCCAGCCTTGGCTGTAGCACTCTTGGATGCGATCGAGGTTGGCGGCAGATTCATCTAGGGCGATCGGAGTTGCATAAATAGCATTCAATTCTACCATTTCCTGAAACTGTGTTACGGGCAGCGGCTGTTCCAAAAATTCAATGCTTGCGGAAAAGTCAGTTGCTTTTACCTTGTCGCAAGCTTCCAGCCATGTTTTAGCCTGCGAGTAACTGAGTCCGCCGTTGGCATCTAACCGCAAAAATGCTTTTTCGCGATCGCACAAATTGTGCATTGCTTGGATTAGCTGCTGAAAAATCTTTAATTCTTGTTCAATTGCAGCAACACCAATTTTCCATTTGAACGTCCGGTATCCCTCTAACCAAAGCACTTGCAAAGCCTGCAAAGCTGTTTTTCCTGCGGGCAATAAACCGCTGAACCGATTTTGCATTTTCTCCCCTTTTTGGGAAAGGTAAGTTAAATTTTCGCTTTTCTCCCCCCCTTGGCAAGGGGGGGCTGGGGGGGGTAAATTTTGCTCGTTTGATAGTGCTGACTCAAAGCCAAATTGACAAGCCGGCAATTCAGCGGAAATAGCAAAAATCATCTCTGATGAAATATTACCTGGCAACTGGTGACAAAAATCTAAAGCTTCCTCAAAACTTTCAGAACCAAACCAACTCAAAGGGGCAATTTCTCCCCAACCAATTTGATTATTTTCGCCCACAATTCGCAGGATAATTCCTTCGCGAATATCCCAAATGCCGTGACTTGTTTGCAAGGGGCGCTTAAACTTTCGCTGATAAGTGCGAAACTCCAATTGATAAAGCATTAGTTTTTTAGTTAATCATAAAATTGTCTCACAAGTGCGACAAACGTATCAATATTTTCAAAATGGATATTGTGACCAGCTTTTGGTACAATTTCCAGAGTAGCGGCCGGACACAATCTGGCAATTTCGGTATTTATAGTTGTAAATTTATCATCATATTCTCCCGCTAGCAAGAGGATTGGAATTTGATTTTGTGCGAGTTTTTCCCAGAGAGAGGGCTGGTTGCCGGTTCCCATGTTGCGGAGGGATTTCGCTAATTCTAAGGGATTGTTTGCTAAGCGGGTTTCTATGAGTTTGTCGAATTGGGGAGAGTTTTTTAAAGATTTGAATAAAGGGCGATCGTACCAGTTGAATAAAAAATCTTTAATGTTGCTATTTTCCAGCTTTTGTGCTAGCTGTAAATCGGCTTCCAGGCGGTGCGATCGCTCTTTTTCTGTTTTCAATCCTGGAGAAGCTGACTCTAACACTACTTTCTCGAATCTTTCGGGAAAATGTAATGTCATGTAAAGTGCCAATCGGCCGCCCATTGAATAGCCCAACAACAAACATTTGTCTATTTGTAAATCATTTAATAACTCGATCAATGCTTGGGCTGTATTTGGCATATTGTAGCAAGTTTCGTCGCCGATTACTCTGGTTTCTCCGTGACCGGGAAGGTCAACTGCTAAGCAGCAATAACTGTTAGAAAGTAAGGGAATAACGCTGCTAAAGTCTTGACTGCTGCCCGTGAATCCATGCAAAAATAAAATTGTCTGCTGATTCTTGTTGCCAGTTAAGGAATAGTGAAATTGATAATCTTTAAAGTCCATCTACAATTATTAGTATAATTGTCGTATTTACTGAAATCTAATTTCCGCATCGCTAACAGAGATGACTGCCTGAAAACGAATGAGAAAGTCCATACCAAGAAGACCGTCTATACGAAGATTTGGCGGTATATCGTGGGCAAATACATCAAAATTTTCTATTAGTTTACCCACGCAATTAAACCAAGATACATTAATTACAGGAACATAGATTCTTCCTTGACCTGTAAAGATTTCTTGCCTGCGTAGAGGATTGCGCGTATCGTAACCCAAATCCTCCAATGTTTTAACTGGCAATATTGTGTAGCTGGCTCCCGTATCCACCAATAAACGCACCCGATACTCAGTAGCGTCACCATTATTTCCACCAATGGTTGCTGGCACCGCGAGCAAATTTCGTCCGTGACGCAACAAGCGATAAGCTTTTTGATAATCTGGCATTTTTTTTACAACATAGCTGCTAAGTCTTCAGGGATAGGGCCGGTGTATTCTATTGCCACCGATTTTCCCTTCCTTGACAAAGCATTATTGTAAAGCAAATCGCGCTCCGGTGAGTGTGCTAAAACTTCACCTCGAATTACATTCAAATCCTCATCCAATTCAGTGTAAGCAATTAGCACCCACTCGCTAGGATATAAGTGGATGATTTCTTCTAGGCTGAGGATTTTGTCAATTTCTACTTGCGTACTCATGCTTTGATTCTCCTTTTTTACGATTCAATGTGAGGTAGGGATTGCTGAATTAAAGAAGATTTTGAGAAGTCGCCCAACTCTGCCAACTCTGCCAACTCCCTCAGCTTAGCAAACCATACCTCCATTTTACCGGAATTGTCGATCGCCCGCTCTACAAAACAAACCCCAACGCCAGCAGCAATCCGCTCGAAAAATGCAGCGTAACTGCGATAAACTTAGAGTTGCTGACCTTTCCCGGTTGATCGTGATAGTCTGTGACATGGCGACAAAGGTCGATCGCAAATGACACACTCCCAAAAATCAACAGCGTCCAAATTGGGAACATTCCCAAAGCCACAAATAGCACAGTCAAAGCATAAACGCTGCCGCACAACCACTGCAACAACTGGGCACCTTTTTTCGTACCGAGTCGAACAATTGGGGATTTTTTACCCGCAGCCAAATCGTCCTCAACTTGGTGAAAATGGGAACAAAATAAAATGATACTCGTAGTAATTCCTACGAGTGCCGAAGCTGCAAAATTAGTAGCAGACCAAGTTTGAGCCTGACTGTAATAAGCAGCGGCGAAGGCTAGCGGCCCAAAGGTGAAAAAGCAGATGATTTCCCCCAAACCCTGATAGCCAAGACGAAACGGAGGCCCTTGATAAGTGTAGCCGAGAGCACAGCACAAAACTACAAGCAAAATTACTGTTGGGTCTTTTTGCCACCAGCTTATGGCGCAGATTCCCGACACTCCGACTGCTAAAAACAGATTAGCCAGCCCGAAAATTAAAGCTTTATTTCCGGTTAAATTAACTAGGGAATGTGCTTTGTTTTTATCGATTCCTGTTTCGGAGTCAAATACATCATTGCTGAGATTCAGCCATGCTATAATCAAAATGGCTGAAATTAAAAATGTCGAAAAAATTGACGAATTAATCGTTTGAGTTTCGGCAAACGCAATTGCAGTTCCTACTGAAATAGGAATCACCGCAACGCTGTACATGGGCGGCTTGATTGCCGCCAGCCACAATTTACTATTTGGACGTTCAATTAACTTTGTTGTCATTACACAAACTTGATTCAATTGATAGCAGCGTAGTAATTTTACAATTTTATTGGTCAAGAAAGTCTACTCTGTATCGGGTTGAGTGCGCGGGGGGCATCCGTTGAGAGGCTTTGCGGGCGATCGCACGCCCGGTAATGCCCGTCTGCAAACCTCTGCGGGGTCGATCGCATGAGAGTCGAGATTTAGTCGCTCAATCTTAAAGTTTTGTGTCTAAATGTTTCGATCGATCGCCCGACGGTCGGTTTTTTTCCCCAACAGAGCCCAAACAGTGAGGGAAACTTAAAAGGTCGTGTTTTGCGATCGCCCTGCCGTGCTTAGATCGAAATAGGGGTTTTAGCCGGACAAACCCACACTCTATCTGACAAATCTGCTATTCTCGCTTTCATGACAGTAATACCGCACCGCGCTAATCTCTTGCAAGACCGCAATCAACTGCATCAGTTTCTGTTAAATTGCCAGCAGTCTTTAACCGAAAAAGATCGCACAAAAATAGTTAGTATTTCTCAGGAAATTTACCCCCTCGATCCGCTAGCTGTACTGCAAGAGATTTCCGAGCCTTGTCAGCGGCATTTTTACTTTGAAAAAAGAAACCCAATTGTCGGCAAAAGTTTTGCGATCGCAGCCCTTGATTCGGCAATCCATCTCACAGTAGCAGGAACCGATCGGTTTGCCTTAGCTCAAAATTTTATTCGTTCAACACTTGCTAATACAATTACCATTGGTGCGGAACGCTTGCCATTTAGCGGGCCTCACTTTTTTTGTAGTTTTGCTTTTTTTGATGAGAACCTTGCCCCTAATTCTTACTTTCCGCCCGCCACCATATTTTTACCAAAATGGCAAATTACCAGACAGAAAGATAGCTGCATTCTCGTCGCCAATGCCATAATAGAAAAAGATATAAACATTAAAAACATCGCTGAAAATATTTGGCAAACCTTCGATCGAATTGAATCTCACAAATACCATAAACTAACTACTGCGATCGACAGTTCGATATCTTTAAAACAAATCCCAGTTAATGATGCCAGTCAATTTAAAACATCAGTAAAGTCGGCTTTAGAATTGATAGCCTCTAAATATTTTAGTAAAATTGTTTTATCCCAAGCAATCAATGTAATTTCTCAAACCCCTTTCAGTTTAATAGATTCATTAAACAACTTGCGCCTCAGCTATCCAGATTGCTATGTATTTTCAACCAGTAACGGCAAAGGACAAAATTTTATCGGTGCCAGTCCAGAACGTTTAATTAGCATTCACAACAATCAGTTATTAACAGATGCTTTAGCAGGTTCAGCACCGAGGGGAAAAACTGAGGCAGGAGATGCGAAATTAGCCCAAGGATTGCTAGAAAGCGAGAAAGATATTCGAGAACATCAAGTTGTGATTGACTTTATTGTCGATCGCCTGTCTAAACTCGGCATAACTCCCAATTTTTCCCCTGTGCCCAGACTGCTGCAACTATCAAACATTCAGCATTTGTGGACACCCATAACTGCTCAAATTCCCGCCGATATTCATTTATTAAAGATTTTAGCTCAACTGCATCCAACCCCAGCGGTAGCGGGCGTGCCGAGAGATATTGCCCTAGAACAAATTCGCCGCTGCGAAAGCTGCGATCGCTCTTTGTATGCAGCACCCCTCGGCTGGATCGATCGCACCGGCAACGGCGAATTTGCCGTCGGCATTCGATCGGCTTTAATCGATGGCGATCGGGCTATACTCTATGCTGGTGCCGGTATTGTGGCAGGTTCGGAACCCGAAAAAGAACTAGCAGAAATTCAACTGAAATTACAACCACTTTTAAACGCTTTGGTTTAGCAATATATTATAAAATGATTGATTTTCGCAACACAAACACTCTCTGGTCTTCAATATTAGCAGAGACATTGCAGCGTCTGGGATTAACTACCGCCATCATTTGTCCCGGTTCGCGATCTGCACCGCTAACAATAGCCTTTGCTCAAAACAAAAAAATAGAAACTATTCCCATACTCGACGAGCGTTCAGCCAGTTTTTTTGCATTAGGAACCGCCCAAAAATCATATTTGCCAACAGCACTAATTTGTACGTCGGGAACCGCAGCCGCCAACTTTTATCCTGCGATAATAGAAGCCAGAGAAAGTCGAATTCCGCTGCTAATATTCACCGCAGATCGACCTCCTGAACTGCGCGACTGTCACGCCGGACAAGCGATCGACCAAGTGAAAATATACGGCAATTATCCGAACTGGCAAGCCGAATTAGCGATACCTTCTGCGTCCAGAGGAATGCTAGACTATCTGCGGCAGACGATCGTGTATGCTTGGGAGCGATCGCAATTTCCAACACCAGGCCCCGTTCACATCAACATCCCCTTTCGCGACCCACTTGTACCCATTCCAGACATAGCTGTAGAAGTTTTAGAAACACAATTCAATCCCGAAGAATTCTTTGCAGGATTAGAACCTATTTTCGCAGGAGAAAGCTCTACCCCCCCCAGCCCCCCCTTGTTAAGGGGGGGAGAAGAAAGTACCATGCAACAATGGCAAAAGTGCGATCGAGGGATTATTATTGCAGGCGTTGCACAGCCTCAATTTGCCGAAAAATACTGTAGTGCGATCGCCCAAATTTCCAAATCCTTAAACTGGCCAGTTTTAGCAGAAGGGCTATCCCCAGTCAGAAACTACGCCCAACTAAACCCCCATCTAATTTCCACCTACGATTTAATCCTGCGAAACCGCGAACTAGCAGATAAATTAACCCCAGAAATCGCCATTCAAATTGGAGACTTACCCACAAGCAAAGAACTGCGAAACTGGCTAGACAAAACCCAACCAAAACGCTACATAATCGACCCCAGCCACCACAATTTCGATCCGCTACACGGCAAAACAATTCACCTGCGAACCTCCCCTGAAAATCTCGCAACTAATCTCGCAACTATATTAACTCTTGTCCCCCCCCTTATTAAGGGGGGGTTAGGGGGGGATCGAGCCCCTGCTACCACTGCTATTTCCCCTCAAGTCCCCCCCCTAAACCAGGGTGAATCAACTCAAGTCCCCCCCCTTAGCAAGGGGGGGTTAGGGGGGGTTCAAACCTCTCCCTCAAACGAATACCTCCAACTTTGGCACAACACCGAAATCCAAGTCAGACAAACAATAGACCAAAAAATATCAGCAATTAACAACATAATCGAACCCAAAGTCTCGTGGCTGCTTTCCCAAATTTTGCCACCTGGAACACCGATATTTATTGCTAACAGTATGCCCGTCCGAGATGTAGAGTTTTTCTGGAAGTCGAACAACTTAGAAATAAAACCGTTTTTCAATCGCGGCGCTAACGGCATAGACGGCACATTGTCAACAGCTTTGGGAGTTGCTCACCGCAATCAAAGCAGCATCATGCTAACAGGAGATTTAGCACTTTTGCACGATACAAACGGTTTTTTAATGAAAAATAAATTTATCGGTCATCTGACAATTATATTAATCAATAACAACGGTGGCGGGATTTTTGAAATGTTGCCAGTTGCAAAATTTGACCCGCCCTTTGAAGAGTTTTTTGCGACGCCGCAGCATATCAATTTTGCTCAGTTGTGTGCAACTTATGGCGTGGAACACGAGATAATAGACAATTGGGAACAGTTCAAACAAAAATTAAGTTTTTTGCCAAATAGCGGGATTCGCGTCTTAGAATTGCAAACAGACAGGCGATCGGATGCTAAATGGCGGCAAGACAATCTAAGTAAATTTGCCAAAGATTTGTAGTCAGGACTTTTGTCAATAAGCCTTTCGCGGGCGGGCTTTCCGGCCCACCCCACAAGCAGAAAATTCACTCTTCGCTTCACAGGCCGGAAAGCCTGTTCTTGGGAATGCAGCAATATCTCAGTTTAAACTGCTGGTTGAGCTAGCAGCGGATCTAACTGTCCTTCTGCATCAAGTTTGTGAATGTCATCGCAGCCGCCTACGTGTTGGTTGTTAATGAAAATTTGCGGCACGCTGCGGCGTCCGTTAGCGCGATCGGCCATTGCCTTTCTAGCGGCTTCATCGCCATCAATTTTGTATTCCGTGAAATTTACGCCTTTCCACCACAGCAAAGTTTTTGCCCGGATGCAGTAGGGACAGGTTTGCCAAGTATAGATTTCCACATTGGCTTTGATGCGATCGGGCTTGCGGCCCAGGATGGGATTGAGAAAATCAAGCATTTTCGGTACAGGGGTAAAAATTAAACTGGTTGGGGGATTAACGATCATTTTAGCTAAACGCCGTCAGTCCCACGTCCTACCCAAAAATCGGCGCGGGATGGAATTGCCTGCGGCTACCTGTGGCGCTGTGACCCAAGTCACACATTTACTCTACTCGGATCACTTGCTTTCACCCTAGAGAATCACATTCGCGACCTCATTAATATCACCGATCTTTTCAGGAAACCAGAAGATGATAAATATATCGAATTCAACCGCACTGCCATGCATCCCGTACAACTCCTCCCCGGCGCTATCTCTGAAATCCTCGCTTCTGTAACCGATACAGGCGTTTTGACTCTGGCCGATCGCTACGGTTTGATGGCCGCCACCTTCGACGACTCTCTGAATGACGAAGACAGAGGCTGTGTCAACCGCTTGCTGCGGGCGGTACTTAGAGGCCGGGTGAAAATAGTCAACGAACTTTCAGCAGCATTCTAATCGGGATTTGAAGTTTTGTTCTGAAGGCAAGGTGAGTCAGCGGTAGATAAAAATAGTGGAAACTCAGGCAGGAGTGGAAACAGCGGTAATTTGAATTCGATTTAAAGTTTTCTCCTCTAACTCAACAACGGTTTTTTTGTCAAAGCAGCCTGTAAAGGCTGCTTTTTTTTGAACGGCTAATCTGTTATTTGCGTAGGGAAACGGCATTGCCGTGTCCTCGATCTGGTGTTCTAATCGCGGATTTCGAGGTTGTACTGGCGGCAGAGGTCGATCAGTTTTTGTTGGAATCGATCGCGCACGCTGTCTGGAGAGGCGATCGCGCAATCTTCCCAATAGGGGGCAATTTCGCGGAAAAACCAGAAGGTATTGAAAATCGGACGGGTGACTCGTCTAATTGGCGGATCGCCTTCTAAGTCGCTGACTTCCACATCGCCTTGCTTTCGCCTGTAGTTAAAGGCAAGCCTGCCGAATAAGTGAAATTCTACGGAAATTCGCTCTAGATCGGGCAACCAAGTTCGATCGACCGACATCACCGCAGCATCTTCAATGCGATCGAGCAGCAGCGTCCAGTTGTGTTCGAGTCCCGGTACGTCTTGATTTCCGTCAGATTCTTCGCAGCGACACATTAAATACTGTCGCTTTTCAATAGGGACAATCCGAGCGTGTAAGACTGTGTAACTCCAAAGGCGATCGGCTGCATCTCGATAGGAAAGGCGAAATGGTTGCTGTCTGTGGATAAAATTATCGATTTTTTGCCGCCAAGTAGGTAATGGGTTGCTCAAAAACTGATCGATTTGGGCCCGGAAAGGGAGAGTCAGTTCGCTGCGATCGCTCAACAATTGGGCAATTGCCAGCGCTTCATCAATTTTGCCCAAGTCAAGCAATTGCTGTCGGGCGATGTCTAGGGCTTGGATGCGGGTTTCGGGCCAGTCGTGGTTGGGGGCGATCGTCAGTTGGCGGCGGGCGATCGCTTCTATCAGTTTGGATATGTTCGGGCGATCGCCCCACGTCTTCCCGAATTCTTGGGCCAAGGCTTCCAACTGGGCTTTATCTCGTTCAGAAACCGATAGGGTGATCGATTGACCTTTGCGACTCATAAATATACGGACACTTTATCATTGTACAGGCTTGATTATCTCTATTGTCGGTGTCAATATGAGAAATATCCACTTTCTACGGACACAGATTCAGCATATGTCCGATTACCAAATTACCCTCAAATCCGTTTACTCCTGTCCCGCTGCGGAAATTCCCAAGAAAGTCAAATTACCGGAAGGTTGGACTCTTTCTTGGCATCAAGCCGAAACTTTAAAGGCAATGCGCAATCCCAATATTGATGTCATTTTCAACTCTGCTATCACTAGCGATGGCAAAAGTTTAGCCGCTTTTTTAGAAACATTGCAGACAAATTGTTGTGCAGTGGCGCTATATCCGACGAATGAACTGGCGCGAGATCAGGAGACTCAAATTCAGCGCTATATCGAACAATTCCAACCCGATCATCAACCCCGCGTTGTGCGACTTAGCGGCTCGGAATTAGAAATCTATGCAGAAAATGAAAAGCTGAGAAAAGCAGCCGCGATCGCATCTCGCACAGGTCAATCAGAGATTTTATTAACTAACCCTGATATCTTGCACTATCTCCACCGAGGAGCGTATTTAAGCTCTGAAGATAGCCCCGATAAACTGTGGGGTCGCATCGACAAAGATTTTGACCTATTCATTTTTGATGAATTTCATGTTTTTGGGGCTCCTCAGATTGCCAGCGTCATCAACACCCTGTTATTAATTCGCAATACAAACCGCCGGAAAAAGTTTGTATTTTTGTCAGCAACTCCAGACGAGCAATTAATTAGCAGACTAGAAATAGCAGGGTTTCGCTGTCAAACTATCGACCCTTTAAAAGCAGGCAAATATCAGTTTCCCGATCGCCCTGCTGAAATCGAACAGTTGAAAGCAGACTCCTGGCGGCAGATATTGAGGGAAAGTACGCTGACTTTCATTTCCCTAGAACCAACTTCAAAAGCTTCTGAAACTTGGCTAAAAGACAGCGCAAATCTCATCCTGACTCACTTTAAAAACAATCCGGGAAATAAAGGAGCGATTATTCTGAATTCAATTGCTGCTGTCAAGCGGCTGACATCATTTTTTCGGGAATTGTTCGCGCCTCACGGTTTAGTTGTTGGCGAAAATACCGGTTTGTCGGGAAAGACGGAAAAAGAGCGATCGCTCTCGTCAGACTTAGTTCTCGGTACTAGCACCATTGATGTCGGGGTAGACTTCAAAATCAATTTGCTAATTTTTGAATCCGCCGATGCGGGCAACTTCATCCAAAGATTGGGAAGGTTGGGGCGACACGATGGGTGCGATCGCAATGGAGAGTTTATTCAGTTTAAAAATTTCACAGCCATCGCACTCACCCCTAATTTCTTAGTCGAACGCTTGTTTGCGGGTGAGACTGCCACTTTAGAGTCTAACGGAATTTACGATCGTCCTTTTTTCTATCAACAAATTCGCGAAAAGTACCGCCAAATCAACAATTTTGAGGGATATTATTCGCGGTGGGGTGCGGTGCAGTCAGTTCAAATTTGTTGGGAATTAGGGCACAGGACAATTAAACAGCAGTACGCATCAAGTCAGAAAGCTTTTCAGGAAGCTGCTCAAAAAGTATTTAAAACTAGCTTGGGGAAAGTGGCAGGTAATATTAAACAGTGGGGCAAAGAGTGGCAAGAGCGATCGGGTAATAAGACAGGAAATCCAATAGTTGAAGATGCTAGCAGTTTTCGAGGTTCTAGTCCCCTGCAATGCGGCATTTGCGATTTAACCGATTCCCATGAGGCAGACAAATTTAAAACTTACGATTTACCAGGAATTTTGAGCAATTTGGAAATAGAACCGATGACGGAAACTGCATTTATGCGAATGTTGAACGAGACATCTGAACGCCTTGGACAACCGATCGCCAAAGGTCGATTTAAACATTGTCTTGCTTTTTTGAAGTTGCGTAGTTATCGGGAGGAAAGACTGAATTGGAAATTTACTTATTCGGGAAATTTAGAGGAAAATGCTGCTGCTTGGAAAGTTCAGGTTTTGACGGGGATTGAGGTTGTGCAACCTGAGAATTATTGGATCGGGGAAATCAACAAGCGTTTGAAGAAGCAAGCATTGGTTTGTTATGTGCTGCGCTATCCGGTGGCTGAAGTACGATCGCGCCTGCGACTGCCGGTACACTTTCAGATTTATCCGATTTGCGATCGGTACAGTGTCCACGATGCGACTGCACCTTATTCTATAGCTTTTGGGCAGTCGGCCCTGTTGGTGGACACGCTGGCCCACTGGCTCAAGAGCAGGGGGGATGAAATATGGATTGCGTAGAAGTTCAAGCCCTAATAGGGGGGGTTAAGTCAGGTAGAAAGATAGAGGAACGAACGCCATTAGGAGCGCAGCGAATTTTTTCAATCCCTAATAGGGTGTTAAGCTCTCAATAAAAATTAATAAGCTTTTTCTACCTGTCCACACCATAGTACATAAATATAGCAAGGATGACAACTATGTTTAGATCGCTTACACTTAGACCATGGAAAGCTTCGCGGCTCTGTGAGCAACGATCGCGAGTAGGAACACAGATATGTAATCGCAGCCCTTCTTGTTCTTTAGACAGAACGGTTTTTAGCGTCACTTTATTTGAGTGGGGGTATAACGCCCGCCTTCTACTGCTGTTAGCAGTCAGCAGCCGTGAGTCTTTCCAGTCTGTAAAAACTCAAAAGGAGACATTCACAATGCCAAAACGCTCTGGTGACGGAGGTCCTTTGCTATTTATTCCCTATTCCCGGAAACCTTTTTTGGAAAACAAAAAGAAAGTTCGAGGGAGAAATCGCCAACCCTTTGAGTTGCTGGAAAAAGCTCAGAACTTATTAGAAACTGCACTGGACAGAAATGAGTTTGAGTCAGAGGAGGTCAAAGCAGAAGTCTATGACTTTTTAGTAATCCTCCGAGGAGCTAAATAAGGTATCTCAAAGGTGCTAGATAGTAGCACTTTGCGAATTTTCAATAGTTAGGCTCTACAGGATTAGTGTAACTACATCAGAGCCTGTAGAGCTTTTTTGTCAAAAATTTCTATCAAAGATAAGTGAGTTCTTTCATAGACTCTCTAGAGGCATAAAATGGCTAAAAAACGTCAAAAACCAGACGAAGAGTACCAACAACTCTCATTAAATTTTGATATCCCAGTTAATTTGAACTCTGAACAATCGGATGATCCAGATGATGACTGGTTACAAGATGAAGAATTAGGGGGAAACTTTCAAACGTCCGATCGCACAATCGAACCTCAAACTCGCGACTTACTAACCCTCAAACTCTTGCGAGAAGCCATTCAGAGTCAAAATCCAGGCGATCGCGTCATGGGAGACTTCGCAGAATATGTCTTGCCAAATCTGCTGCGAGTTGCCATTGGCGTCACAGCCAAAGGCGGCAAATTTTTTGACGATCTCGATAAAAAACAAGGAAAAGAGAATGTGAGACGGCATAATGCAGCCGATCAGTCCCTAAATACTCACCTGCTAAATGGATTATTTCCTGCTAATTTAATTGAACAGCGGTTAGAAAAACTCGACACCACCGTGCGGCGATCCGTAGGAGAACAAGAACGGCGGTTAGTAATTGCTGGCTTTATTCTCCACGACTTTGAAAAATTTCCCGATGTCCCCAACGATTGTCGCAAGTTACCGCTAGAACAGCACCGTCAAATTATTGATGAAAAAGTGCGACAGTTAGGACTAGATAGCTTCATCAATCCCGACGCGCCAGATGCTTATCGAGAATACATTGACGATTTGCTCTGCCTTGCTTACAACGCTCAGCGGCGTTGGGATACTAACTGGAATTTTTCCGAATTTGGGTTAAATCCAGTGTTGCGCGATCGCACACTCCGCAGTCTCTCAGACTTGACCTGTTTAGCAGATTCCCTAGCATCTATTATCAAACATCCCCAAGATGCAGAAAATACCCGGCTAAACGAGTTAATCCACAGCCTCAGCGGCGGGCAATTAAAATTCACTTATCACAGCATCGCTGAAAACAGAGGCGTACTTACTAACGTCGTCAATAACGCTTTAATGGAAGTGCATACGGCGCTGAATACCGACGATCGCACCTACTACGAACCACTGCTTTACCTACCAACAGGTGTAATTTACTTAGCTCGATCGGATGCTCCTGCTATTTCAATTGTAGACTTACCCAAACGAGTAGTTAGCAAGATTAAACAACTCTGCGCCGGACAATTGCAACGCCGACAAACTGGTTTTGGTAGAGATGGTAAAGGCATGAAATATGCCGAGTATTATAACCTGTTTTTTGATACGTCAGAGTTGATGCTAGTTGCTGTTGATGCTACTTTACGCATTCTCAAAATAGGAAAAAACTCTGTCGCCAAAAGTCGCAGCGATAATCTGATAAAATTTCAGCGTCAGGATGTTTTATCTGCTGATTATAAATTCAATTTTGAGGACGATATTCGGATCGACCAGATTGCTGAACTAGGCGACTTAGTGAGTCGCAAGATTTGGGGAGAACAAGTTAATACCATCGAAATTGCACGCAAGAAAGACAAAAAACTACCCGCACTACCTCATCTAGATATTGTAGATGAAATTGCTAAGTTTTGGAACCTATCTGAATATCTGCCAGCCCTGAGAGAAATTCAACGGATTAATGAACGCCTGAAAGAACTTAAACTAAAAGGCAATACAGGCGGCGTTCCTTACGAATGGTACTATTTAGCAGCAAAGTACCTAGAACATCACCCAGGAATTGAGGATGTGCGGCAAGTTTGCGAACAGGCGATCGCCCACATTTCCCAAATGATTAAACCCATTCTTTCACAGTACAAATTGCCCGACGGTTGGGACGATTTGCGGCTGTGGGTAACGCGGGTTCTCATGTTACCCGGAAAGACACCATTGGGCACAGCATCCAGTGACGTATTTTTAGATGAGTTGGAACGCTACCAACTCGCTAAAAAACAGGGTAGAGGAAGACAGTTAATCTGTTCGATTTCCCATTCAGCTTACACCGTAACAGAACAAATGGAATCAGCCGTTTTGTTCACCCCTCAAGTTTACACTAACAAACAAATGTTGGGAGGTTCTAACGCCAAACGCAATATTTCTAGTATTGCAGGTTTGGAAATGATGCTGAGGCAAATTTTAATGAATCAAACTCAAGCTGTGGGCAAAAAATTTGAAGATGGCAAATATCGCTATCTCTATTTTTATCCCACATATTACTTCACCCCAGAGACAAATAAGTTTCTGCAAAAAGCCTACACTAGCATTGCCCAAACCCGCTTTGATACCAGCATTCGCAATCATTTTATCAGCAAGGATTTGCAAGCAGATTTTGGACGCGATCGCTACCAAAGCATCGATGCTTTCCTCATAGATGAAAACATCGAACCAGGAAAAGACCGCACCTTCAAACTTTCCTATCCCGAAGACCAACCTCTAACATTTTACTTCATGGCGCTTCCCCCCGGCCGAGATGCAACTGATACTGAATCTTGGGTAATGCCAACTTGGTTAGCTTTTGCCTTCCCGATGATTCTGGATGTCAAAACCGTAGTTTCCGAGTCGCCAATTCCACCATTTAATGACGGTGCGGAATTTGAAGAAAGCGTATTTCTTGACAGTATACCCCAAGCTTTTAGGGTGTTGACGAAGCGCGATCGCTTCCGCCTCGACTATATCCTAGAAGGTTGGGAGGAAAACGGCAAATCTTATCCTGCACCTCTAAATGTCTTAACTGCTGCTTATGCCATTCACCTTGATGTTAATGCGAAACAGGGGAAGTCCGGCTATGACTCCAACTGGGGTAAATTAACTGAGCTCGCCAAGGATTTTGAAACCAGCCCGCTTTATGTGTTTAGCTACCTAAATCAATGGGTTCGCAAACAGAAAAATGAAACGGCATCAATTCAAAAAATCAAGCTTTATGCTTATCATTTTTACCCTTGCTTTGACTCCTATGCCCACTATAATCATGAAGAGGAACGATTGACTGTGACAACCGCATCAAGTTTAAACCACCCCCAAAAATTGACGGAATTATATCGCAGATTTTACCGTGCAAATAAGCGATACAATCCCAAGGCAAATGCTGTACTGAAACCGATTGACATTGCTTCTAAAACTATCCTTGAAGCCGATCGTAGTTTTCAATGTGAATCTTTAGTGTTGGCTGTTGCTGCTGAAGTTTCAAAGCTCATGGATCGCGTTCACTCTTCTACTGCGGAAGGACGCTGGATTTTTAGCAAGCGGGAGAAAGAACGAGAGGCAATTTTAGAGTTTGCTCGCTACTTTGTTGAGGAGGTATTTGAGAAATCATTTGCGAGCGATCGGGCCCGTTTAGCCGGCCGCCAAATCAACCTAATCCGAGATACTTGCGAATTCCTTTATCGTTTAGAGAATGACAAAGAAAATCGCGCTATAGAGGACAAATCAGGTGACGAATCTGAGGACGAAGCTGACAATTAAAGCTGAAGCTAGTGTTTGACAAGCTACACGCAATTTGCACCAGTAACATTTTAACTAAAAATTTCACTTAGGAGACAAATCATGCCTTTCTTGAAAACCCTTGATGCTAAATTATTTCATGCCAGCATCCCTTACAAACCAATGGGAAAATATGCCCATTTCCTGACTGTACGAGTGACAGAATCTTATCCTCTCTTTCAGACAGATGGAGAACTGAATAAAGCGCGAGTCAGGGCCGGAATTGAAGACCAAAAACCTATCAGCCGCCTTACCATGTTTAAGCGCAAGCAATCTACACCAGAACGTTTAGTGGGTCGCGAGTTGCTGCGTAACTATGGTTTTATGACCGCTGAAGATTGCGAATACAATGTCAAGTTTGCAATGAATAATCCTGATTGCATTATCTACGGATTTGCGATCGGTGACTCTGGTTCAGAGAAATCTAAAGTAGTAGTTGACACAGCATTTTCAATTACCGCTTTTGATGAATCTCACGAGACTTTTACCCTCAATGCTCCCTTTGAGAATGGCACAATGGCATCTAAGGGTGAAGCAGGTTCCAAACCAGGCGAAGTTACCAGTCGCATCAATCAGCAAGACCACATCAAACCCCAGATTTTCTTTCCTAGCATTGTCACCCTGAAAGACCCTACAGAAGCTAGTTTTTTGTATGTTTTCAACAACATCCTCAGAACGCGGCACTATGGCGCTCAAACCACCCGCACAGGTCGAGTCAGAAATGAGTTAATTGGTGTCGTATTTGCCGACGGCGAAATTACCAGTAACCTCCGCTGGACGCAAGCAATTTACGATAAATTGCAGGGTGACGATAAACTTAATTCCAACAACCCTCTCAATGAAGATGATGTGATTATGGCTGCTATGGCTGCTATCCAAACGTTACTGTCTGAGGAATTTATCGTGCATGAAGACTTTATTGGGGATAAGTTTACACCATTAGTGACAGAGGTTAAAGCTGTTATTGGCAATGAAGATGAACTCAAAAAAATGTTGAAGAAAGCCGATGACGAGGCTAAAGCTTACGCGAAGAAGCATATCAAGGGTAAGGCAGGAGCTACAGCAGCAGCGGAGTAACAACCATGACTTTTATTTACCGCTGTCAAATCGAGTTGCACGATAGCCTTTATTTTGCAACTCGCGAGATAGGGAGACTTTACGAAACAGAGCCAGTAATTCACAATTACGCGCTTTGTTACGCCCTCGGTTTGGTGGATAGCGAAATCTATTCCACCACCGTTTCTGAAGAAGATTCCTATCGCTATTTCTGTCCCGAACAAATCCCTAAATACGAGCCGCATTTAACGGCGCTCAACCAACAGGGGATTTATGTTACTCCGGCGCGTTCTATTTCTCACTCCTCCACTCTCAACACTTGGAAATACGCCAACAATAACTATCACGTCGAGATGGATAAAACCCAGAAAAATATCCCTAGTTTTGGCAGAACAAAAGAAATCGCGCCGGAAAGCAAATTTGAGTTTTTCATAATCTCAGAAAACCCTCTCAAACTGGCCAAGTGGATACGTTTGGGAAAGTGGATGAGCAAAGCAGCAGTCGAAATTGTAGAACAGAAGGAAGTGAAGCGCTCGCCCTCAGCAACAGACTTCATCTTTCCCTATCTTCTCAACCCTTTAGATGTGATGTTTTCCCATCAAGTGATTAGCTACGATGTGGTTAATATGCCTCCGGTTAGCCTCATCCAAAATGTCAAAATCCTAGGGCGATATTACGAGTTTGAAAAACTCAAAATTCCGGCGTGTATGGAATACCGCTTTCGGGCCGATTAATAGGATGCCGAGCCTCTAGAAATGCGTTCCCAGGTTCTACCTGGGAACGATAAAACTTAGGAACGAGAAATTAAACCAATTTTAACCATTAACCATTAACCAATATGCCACACAGCCTAGTCCTCAACATCCTTCCCCTGGCCCCGATTCCCCCCGGATACCTCACCGGAAGACACCTGCACGCCCTCTTCCTCACCCTCGTGAGCTCCGTTGACAAAAAACTCGGCGATCGCCTCCACGATGCCACCGCCCAAAAATCTTTCACCCTCAGCCCTTTGCAAACTAAAAAATGCCCTTTCAAAAAACACCATTTCCTGCAATGGGAACACACAGAACCGATTCCAGAACATACCCTCTGTTGGTGGCGAATTACCCTGCTTGATGACACTTTATTCAGCAAATTAACTAATCTTTGGCTGAACCTCAATCCGTCGAAGCCGTGGCATCTAGGGCCCGCCGATTTGATGATTACTAAGATTCTCGGAACGCCCCAAGTAGATCAGCCTTGGGCTAATGCTTGCGATTACTCTCAATTGTACGATCGCGCTTCGGAAACTAATCGCTTAATTGCCTTCAGTTTTGCGACTCCTACTACCTTTCGACAGGGCAAATTTGATTCAGTAATTCCTACTAGAGACTGCGTTTTTAACAGTCTCCTCAGTCGGTGGAACAAGTACAGCCCGATCGCAATTCCAGATCTTTCCTTCGATGCACTTTTTTCGACATTTGTCAATATCCGAAGTGAAATATTGACTAACTATCAAAGCGATTTTGTCGGCATGGTTGGGGAGGTTAGTTATCGGATTTTGGGAGATGTGGAGCCTTTAGTGATTAAGCAAATTAATGCTTTGGCTGATTTTGCTGTTTACTGCGGGGTGGGGAGAAAAACTCCGATGGGGATGGGAATGACTCGGCGGATTGTTGTTAATAAGGGTTAAACGGATTTTGAGGGCGGGCAAGATGCCGGATTTCCGGGGCGGGCAAGATGCCTGTTCCACAATAACACTAAACTCTTGTGGAACAGGCATCTTCCCTGTTGCTAGTTCTCAATTACCAATCTATTACAAACCATTACAATCATGAACGATTTTGATTACATTTCGATCGCATCTCTCAACCAGTATTCCTATTGCGCTCACCGCTGTTGGCGGATGTTTTGTGCGGGGGAATTTGCGGAGAATCAGTATACCATAGAAGGGACGAGTTTGCACGATCGCGTTCACAGGATGGGCGAGATTAACCGCGATGAAACTTGGCAGGTTCGGGCGATTTGGCTGAAGTCTGAGCGCTACAAACTGATTGGGAAATCGGATTTGATTGAGTCGGCTGAGGGCGAAATTTATCCCGTGGAATACAAGCGAGGACGGAAGGGAGAATGGGATAACGACGAGTTGCAAGTTTGCGCCCAAGCGCTTTGTTTGGAGGAGATGACAGGGAAAACTATTGCAACTGGATATGTGTATTACGCGCAGTCGCATCAGCGGCAATTAGTCGAGATTTCTGAGCAATTGAGACAAGAGGCGATCGCCACTATCACCGCTATCCAATTTTTGCTGCAAACAGGCACAATGCCTCGACCTAATTATAGCAAACGCTGTCAAGGTTGCAGCCTTTATCAGCAATGTTTGCCACAAGCTGCTGAGAAAGTCCTGCGCTACCAAGAAGCTAATTAATCCAAACTACAAATTTAGGAGTCAATCGTGGGAACACTGTATATCAATCAAGATGATGTGTTTATCGGCAAAACAGATGAACGCCTCAATGTCAAGGCAAAGAATCAAATGTTACAGGATGTGCCTTTGATTCATTTAGATGGAGTGGTGATTTTGGGACGGGCGACTATTTCCCCGGCGGCGATCGCAGAATTGCTACAACGGAAAATTCCTCTGACTTTTATCACCGATACGGGTCACTATTTGGGTAAGCTGGAACCCGAATTAAGTAAAAACATTTTCGTTCGCAATGCTCAGTGGAAAGCGGCCGGGGAAACTCCTCAAGCTATTCATGTTGTCCGGGGTTTTATTCGGGGTAAATTGAAGAATTATCGCACCAGTTTATCTCAAACTCAGCGGGAACATTCGGAAATCAATTTAGCTTCGGCAATTATGCAGATTTCCAATGCGATCGCCAAACTTGACAAAACTGACAATATTGACTCCTTGCGCGCACAGGAAGGTGCTGGAAGTGCGGCATATTTCAGGGTTTTCAACCAATTAATTCGCGCGGAAGGCTTTGTGTTTCGACCGCGACACCGCCCTGCTACCGATCCGGTGAATTCTTTGATGAATTTTGCTTACACGCTGCTGCGTCACGATGTGCAAAGTGCGATTAATATTGTGGGATTTGACCCTTATTTAGGATACCTTCATATGCAGCGCTACGGCCGCGTGGGTTTAGCATTTGATTTGATGGAAGAGTTCCGCCCTTTGGTAGCAGACAGTATCATTTTGAATGCGATTAACCGCCGGATTCTGACGCTGAATGATTTTACTGTGGAACCTCTGAGTAATGTGGTGCGACTGTCGGAAACGGGACGGAAAGAGTTTCTGAAGTTGTATGAAAAGAAAAAGCAGTCTGAGTTTAAGCATCCTGTTTTGAAACGCAAGTGCACCTATCAAGAAGCTTTTGAAATTCAAGGGCGGCTGTTGGCGAAATATTTGATGGGCGAAATTGACCAATATCCACCTTTAGTTTTGTACTAGATATGCACATTCTGATTTCTTACGATATTTCGGAAGATAAGCGCCGGACAAAGATTCACAAAATGCTGAAATCCTATGGGCAGTGGATGCAGTACAGTGTGTTCGAGTGTGCTGATTTGAGCGAGACTCAGTATGCTAAGTTGCGATCGCGCCTGAACAAAGTCATCAAACCGAACGAAGACAGTATTTTGTTTTTCCCGCTGTGCGCTTGCTGTCAGGGTAAGATCGAACGCATTGGTGGGGTAGTGCCAGTCGATCGCACAATATTTTTTGCTTAGTTTCCGTGAATGGGTAGGTGTTAAAATCGGGGTATCAAATTTTTCGGCTCAAACTCATGTGCAGCAAGACTTTGATGCCCCTCCTATGAAAAAACGATTCACGGAAAGTCTGAAAGCTTTAGAGGATAAGGTTTTGGAGTGAGTATGAAATTTTTGGTATTGACAAGCCGCAGGCTGGAATGGTACTTTTGTTTTAGATTCACGGAACTGCACCTTGAAAACCAAATACAGCAAGGCTTCTGGAACGGGCTGCCGGAATAAACCTAAAACCCTATCAGGGATTGAAACGTTTAATTACAAAGTTGTTACCTTGAATTTCACCCGCCGGAATAAACCTAAAACCCTATCAGGGATTGAAACCATCGGCGTAATTACTGAATCGACAAATATCGAGCCGTGCCGGAATAAACCTAAAACCCTATCAGGGATTGAAACCCAGCCCTGGGCTTAGGCTCTATTCTCCTGAGAGCCGGAATAAACCTAAAACCCTATCAGGGATTGAAACAAACAAAAGGAAGAGTTACCTAATCCTTTAGGTAACTTAGGCCGGAATAAACCTAAAACCCTATCAGGGATTGAAACATCCAATATCTTTTATAGTAATTCTCCACAGCGCGCTTTGCCGGAATAAACCTAAAACCCTATCAGGGATTGAAACCTGAAGAATTAGGAGGAATGATTAAAACTCAAATGAGCCGGAATAAACCTAAAACCCTATCAGGGATTGAAACCTGAAGAATTAGGAGGAATGATTAAAACTCAAAGCCGGAATAAACCTAAAACCCTATCAGGGATTGAAACTAAAGAGGTAAAGGGGATTAACAGCAAAAATAAGGCCGGAATAAACCTAAAACCCTATCAGGGATTGAAACGCAACTGATAGCAATCTCTGCTATATTTCTTTTGGCCGGAATAAACCTAAAACCCTATCAGGGATTGAAACTTGATACAAAGAGCTGAAACGTATGCTAGGCAAGGGCTAAGCCGGAATAAACCTAAAACCCTATCAGGGATTGAAACTGGCCCACTTTTGCGGGAGGAATCGGCAATATATTAAGCCGGAATAAACCTAAAACCCTATCAGGGATTGAAACTATAACCAGCGATATCATTCGATATAGTGGCATTCCAGCCGGAATAAACCTAAAACCCTATCAGGGATTGAAACTGAGTTGCACATTAAACAGCAGGATGCCGTGCAAGGCCGGAATAAACCTAAAACCCTATCAGGGATTGAAACAAGTTTGCTGAAGGTGAGAAAAAAGCAGGATGCTTGATGCTGTGCCGCGCCGGAATAAACCTAAAACCCTATCAGGGATTGAAACTTCTGGCGACTGAATTAACCGCCGTTCGCCTAGTTCAAGCCGGAATAAACCTAAAACCCTATCAGGGATTGAAACTCACGACATTGGCAGTAAATTGTAAAAGCCTAGAGCTACTGCCGGAATAAACCTAAAACCCTATCAGGGATTGAAACCAGGGAAAGAACAGAAGGGAGCGTGTAAACCCATAGGCCGGAATAAACCTAAAACCCTATCAGGGATTGAAACTTGAGGTTTGTGTTTCCCTAATGGGAATGCTTAGGCCGGAATAAACCTAAAACCCTATCAGGGATTGAAACATACCCCCAGTGTTGGTTTACGCCAAAATATCCACGAACGCCGGAATAAACCTAAAACCCTATCAGGGATTGAAACGATCGACAAATAGCCTATTTCCTGCGCGACTACAAACACGGGCCGGAATAAACCTAAAACCCTATCAGGGATTGAAACCTGGTGGCTAACTGGAGAACCGTCAGGACGTACAAGCCGGAATAAACCTAAAACCCTATCAGGGATTGAAACAAACCCGATTGTAAATCGATTAGCTTTGAGGAGGCGATCGTGCCGGAATAAACCTAAAACCCTATCAGGGATTGAAACTTTGAGGGTATTTTGAGGCGGATTCGTGGGGATAGCCGGAATAAACCTAAAACCCTATCAGGGATTGAAACCAATTCCTCTCTTTCTGCACTGATTAAATCTAGGCCGGAATAAACCTAAAACCCTATCAGGGATTGAAACCCGGCTTGATGCAAATGGATGATGATTATTTTGCTAAAGCCGGAATAAACCTAAAACCCTATCAGGGATTGAAACGTTAATTTCTCCGCTACCTTGTCTTGATACAACAACTGCCGGAATAAACCTAAAACCCTATCAGGGATTGAAACGGGCAATTTGAGCCTGCCCCAGAACCTAAAGTGAAGATGCCGGAATAAACCTAAAACCCTATCAGGGATTGAAACGATTAATAAACTGATGCTCCAAAAATGTAATGATTAGGCCGGAATAAACCTAAAACCCTATCAGGGATTGAAACATATCGCTTAGAATCATTTTGTAATAATTCACTTGCCGGAATAAACCTAAAACCCTATCAGGGATTGAAACAATCTATCCCAAGCTTCAGTCATCTCTGAAAGAGCATCACGCCGGAATAAACCTAAAACCCTATCAGGGATTGAAACAAAATTGTTGTTTTGGGGACAAGGTTTCCGTATGAGCCGGAATAAACCTAAAACCCTATCAGGGATTGAAACGCTGACCACGTAGTTAACCTCGCATTTCACCGCGAGAGAGCCGGAATAAACCTAAAACCCTATCAGGGATTGAAACTTTGACACTCAAATGGCAGCCATCAGAAGTCAGCTAGCCGGGCCGGAATAAACCTAAAACCCTATCAGGGATTGAAACAGGTAATACTTGACTGTAGTTTTGTTTAACTGCCAGGCCGGAATAAACCTAAAACCCTATCAGGGATTGAAACTTCTTGCCATTCAATGTACAATTTTTCATTTTCAAGCCGGAATAAACCTAAAACCCTATCAGGGATTGAAACACATTTGATACTATGAGATTACGCCCAAACGAGAGCTACGCCGGAATAAACCTAAAACCCTATCAGGGATTGAAACGACATGATTAATATTGAAACTCCTTGGGGTTTTGCCGGAATAAACCTAAAACCCTATCAGGGATTGAAACCAAACTTTTGCGTCGATCGCACAAGACCAACGACTAGCCGGAATAAACCTAAAACCCTATCAGGGATTGAAACTTAAACTGAGCATCGTCTAACGCGATCGTGTGTGCCGGAATAAACCTAAAACCCTATCAGGGATTGAAACTTTACTTGCTTTGATCTATATCAACCTGATCGGCGTTTATTCGAGCCGGAATAAACCTAAAACCCTATCAGGGATTGAAACGGGCATTGTGCGTTAGGCGTTACCGAAACCCAAGACGCACAGGCTGCAGCCGGAATAAACCTAAAACCCTATCAGGGATTGAAACGGGCATTGTGCGCCAGCTTGTGGCTGACGGTGCGATCGAGCCGGAATAAACCTAAAACCCTATCAGGGATTGAAACTGGGCATTTCGATCCAACTTTAAAAAAGTATCAATCTAGCCGGAATAAACCTAAAACCCTATCAGGGATTGAAACAATTTGTTGAGAAGAAAATCAGCGATTTCTTTGAGTTCGTGCCGGAATAAACCTAAAACCCTATCAGGGATTGAAACTCAAAGGTACTACCACCAAACCCGCAGGTAGAGTGCCGGAATAAACCTAAAACCCTATCAGGGATTGAAACAAATATACAATTCGTCGATTACCCGATGGAACAGCCGGAATAAACCTAAAACCCTATCAGGGATTGAAACTTACCAGAGGGGAACGGGACAGACGGGGCTCGAGCCGGAATAAACCTAAAACCCTATCAGGGATTGAAACACTGGTCTCTGCCGTCGCCACGGATAGGCGCATCTTGAGCCGGAATAAACCTAAAACCCTATCAGGGATTGAAACTGGATGTTTGAATGCTTGGGGAAGGAAGCGATCGCACGCCGGAATAAACCTAAAACCCTATCAGGGATTGAAACGGAATTTTTGGCATATCTGGGCTACAACCTACTAGCCGGAATAAACCTAAAACCCTATCAGGGATTGAAACTGCAGATTGGCACAAGTTTGAACAAAAAGCAAAACAAAAGCCGGAATAAACCTAAAACCCTATCAGGGATTGAAACTTGGGTTGGCATTTTTCTCATAAGATTCCAGCTCCGCGCCGGAATAAACCTAAAACCCTATCAGGGATTGAAACCGGAAAAACGAACTCTGAATTCGGAAAAGCGAACTCCGAGCCGGAATAAACCTAAAACCCTATCAGGGATTGAAACTGCATATCTATCCTTTGGAACCCTGGAATCCTGCGCCGGAATAAACCTAAAACCCTATCAGGGATTGAAACTGATTTTGGTGTCAGCAATTAGTGAATTAGTAAATATGCCGGAATAAACCTAAAACCCTATCAGGGATTGAAACTACCGCGTAATATACCTGGCTTAAGGTTTTCTTTACAGCCGGAATAAACCTAAAACCCTATCAGGGATTGAAACGTTAACTACTTGCACTTCTACGCCGTGCCTCAAAATTGGCGCCGGAATAAACCTAAAACCCTATCAGGGATTGAAACTTTCCAAAAGCATCAGTCCATTTATGAGGAGCGTTATAGCCGGAATAAACCTAAAACCCTATCAGGGATTGAAACTTCACAGGGCGACAAACCTGTAGAAAAAAAAAATGGGCCGGAATAAACCTAAAACCCTATCAGGGATTGAAACAGTAACTTCGACTTCCGAATGCTTAAAATCGAACCGCCGGAATAAACCTAAAACCCTATCAGGGATTGAAACCAGACGGTAGCCTTACCCGCGAAGCAACCGGGAACGAAGGCCGGAATAAACCTAAAACCCTATCAGGGATTGAAACTGTCTTTTTCCGGCCGCACCTTAGCTGCGTTCCGGGCCGGAATAAACCTAAAACCCTATCAGGGATTGAAACTTAAACAATTGCCACCAGCCAACACCAACGGTTTTAAAGCCGGAATAAACCTAAAACCCTATCAGGGATTGAAACTTTGCTTCTACAATCTCCCAGTTTTTGGCAATAGCCATATAATGCCGGAATAAACCTAAAACCCTATCAGGGATTGAAACTCGATAACTGTAACTGTTTCGACGTAGCGATCGCCAGGCCGGAATAAACCTAAAACCCTATCAGGGATTGAAACGAAACAGAGCGGGCGATCGCCCAACCGCAAGCAGAAGCCGGAATAAACCTAAAACCCTATCAGGGATTGAAACACGACTTTTGCCAAGCCTTTACCGGCAACAATTGGGGCCGGAATAAACCTAAAACCCTATCAGGGATTGAAACTCGGGTGAGTGTTGCCGTTTTTGTCCTGTTCGAGCCGGAATAAACCTAAAACCCTATCAGGGATTGAAACATCTTGCACTGGTAGTGGCCCGACCTCTGTATAGTGCCGGAATAAACCTAAAACCCTATCAGGGATTGAAACGTTTGCCTACTTTCGAGAAAATTTTCATAGCTGTGCCGGCCGGAATAAACCTAAAACCCTATCAGGGATTGAAACAAAACGGGGCTTTTGTGGGAGATCCAAAGATTTGCAGCCGGGCCGGAATAAACCTAAAACCCTATCAGGGATTGAAACGCACGAGGCGAGATCGAGACTGAGTTGACCGGGTGCCGGAATAAACCTAAAACCCTATCAGGGATTGAAACTTAGCTCAGGGGAAGCTCCCTTGACTTCGGGATCGGGCCGGAATAAACCTAAAACCCTATCAGGGATTGAAACAAATCTAATTGCCATATTTGAAATACTCCCTTAAGGCCGGAATAAACCTAAAACCCTATCAGGGATTGAAACCCATTGAAATTAAGAGCAGCCATAGGCCATTTCTGCCGGAATAAACCTAAAACCCTATCAGGGATTGAAACGATTACGAGAACGCTCACGCCAAAAAACTGGGGGTGCCTGAAGCCGGAATAAACCTAAAACCCTATCAGGGATTGAAACTCGATCTAAAGACTCTCCACACTGACAGGAATGCCAGCCGGAATAAACCTAAAACCCTATCAGGGATTGAAACAAGCTTTTAGCAGAATTCCCAAAATACTTAGGGATATCACTGCCGGAATAAACCTAAAACCCTATCAGGGATTGAAACTATGATTCATTTATAGATGTGGTTGCCAATGCTGCCGCCGGAATAAACCTAAAACCCTATCAGGGATTGAAACCTTGCTGATTCTATTTCTAAGTCTGGTGTTGATTCTCGCCGGAATAAACCTAAAACCCTATCAGGGATTGAAACCTACTGCTGCTCTTAGACTTATTGGTTCTAAGCAAGAGAGCCGGAATAAACCTAAAACCCTATCAGGGATTGAAACCAACCGCAGGAAGCGCCCAACCGGCAAGACAGTGGGTGCCGGAATAAACCTAAAACCCTATCAGGGATTGAAACCCAACAACGCTGTTTCCAACATCAAAACAATGCAATCAGGCCGGAATAAACCTAAAACCCTATCAGGGATTGAAACATATACTTCTTCTTCGCCAGTTGGTATGATTGAAAGCCGGAATAAACCTAAAACCCTATCAGGGATTGAAACCAGGTAATCGGGACGATAGGTATCTTAAGCGCACCTAAGCCGGAATAAACCTAAAACCCTATCAGGGATTGAAACCCCAAACAGTTTATAGGCTAAAAATGACAGGCTAAAGCGCCGGAATAAACCTAAAACCCTATCAGGGATTGAAACTTGTAATCGGTGCGGTAAACATACCGAGCTTCTGCCGGAATAAACCTAAAACCCTATCAGGGATTGAAACCAAATATAGCCAATTCTGCATCAGGCGAAGTATCTTGAGCCGGAATAAACCTAAAACCCTATCAGGGATTGAAACTCTTATTACACTCGCCATACCTTTATCACTCTTTGGCCGGAATAAACCTAAAACCCTATCAGGGATTGAAACAGACCTGAACTCATCATCCGCAAAGCCAACACCAAAGGAAAGCCGGAATAAACCTAAAACCCTATCAGGGATTGAAACGTCCCGCTGACGCTGCTCTCAAATTAAAGGTCAAAGCCGGAATAAACCTAAAACCCTATCAGGGATTGAAACGGAACAGCCTTAGATACCTGCTGCAACGACGCTTCCAGCCGGAATAAACCTAAAACCCTATCAGGGATTGAAACTGTGATTTTACTCTCCCAACTCCATCGCTTCGAGCTGAGCCGGAATAAACCTAAAACCCTATCAGGGATTGAAACGTATCGTCGGCTGCACCTGTTCCGGCGGGGCTAGCGCCGGAATAAACCTAAAACCCTATCAGGGATTGAAACAAAGGCGAGGTAATGGAGACGGCTTTAGAAAAAGAGCCGGAATAAACCTAAAACCCTATCAGGGATTGAAACGCTAAATATGCCGATACCGGGAACCGGACGATCGCCCTGCCGGAATAAACCTAAAACCCTATCAGGGATTGAAACTTTATTTTTTATACGGAAAGCAGGAATTTCTTTCAGCCGGAATAAACCTAAAACCCTATCAGGGATTGAAACTCAGCACATTTTGTCAGCGCCAATTTACTTACTTTTATGCCGGAATAAACCTAAAACCCTATCAGGGATTGAAACGAGGCGTACAGGTTGAAGTAGTTAAATCGCTTAAGCCGGAATAAACCTAAAACCCTATCAGGGATTGAAACAAGTTCGGGTGACCCTCTACAAGTTGTTTTTTGATGGCCGGAATAAACCTAAAACCCTATCAGGGATTGAAACTAATTTCGGAGCCAACAATGGAGGTATTGGGGTAGAGCCGGAATAAACCTAAAACCCTATCAGGGATTGAAACTTGCAGGCGATCGCCCGTCGTAAGGAAGAACCGCCAAAGCCGGAATAAACCTATTTCCCCATCTAGGGCTTGAAACGCCCAAACTACAAAATTATTGGCTTAAAAATAGATTTCTCCTCTCTCTTTCTCTCTCCTCCCATAACCTCAAACAATCGATCGACTACACGCCTCCAAGTAAAATTTTCAGCAACAAAACCCGGACCCGCAACCCTAGCTTTCGCAGCTATAACAGGCTGCTCGATCGCTATGCGCATCAAATCAGTCAAATGTTCCCACTCAGGAGCTAAGATAAATAAAGTTTCCCCATCACTCGCCACAGCCGTCAATTTACTCTCTATTTGCAGTGCAAAGTCCGATCGCGTAAAATCATCCGTAGGGCCGCCCTCCGTGCAAATAACCGGCAAACCGCAAGCAGCAGCTTCCAACACCGGCAGATTAAAACCTTCTGCCAAATAAGGAGAAACATAAGCATCTGCTGCTTGGTAAAACTCAGCTATTTGAGCAAAAGATAGCTGGCTGCCAGTATAAACTGGAGTTTAGACTAAAAAATGGTCACAGCTAAAAGTAGCTGCCTTTTAACAGAAGGCAAGCTGTTGCTCAAAAA
>NZ_JAUBSF010000191.1:0-2679 GCF_036704615.1 Microcoleus sp. K4-B3 | reverse complement strand
GATAAAAAGAAGGTAGGCAAGGAAACGCTTGACACGCTCACGCTGACAATTAGCGGCAACGAATTTGCGATCGCGCTGCAAGCCTCTTTGCTTGATGCATTCCGCGATTTAATCCGGTACGAGCTCCGGAAAATCAAACCGGGCGGGGAAGAACCGGAAGGGAAGCAAGGGATAGAACGGTTAGGACATCCCGAAGTTAAGTTGTGGTTTTTTGAGAAACGCACCGATGTAACGGCGGGTTATACGCCCTTGAAAGGTGAGATTAGTTTTGATTTGATGAACTTCGTCGATTCTTCTGATTTAATTAAAAGCGGGACGAGTCAACTCATCAAAGAAAGCGATATCAAGAAGCTTTCAAATCAAATTAAAGCTATTTTTACTAGCGCTTTTAAATGGGAGCGCGGCAAAAAAATGATAGTTTATCACGACTGGCAGCGAGGTTACAGCTTGCAAATACTGTGCAAAACAGAAGCTGAAGGGGTGCGCATTGTTAAAGAAGTGTTAAAAATTCAAGGTCATGAAATTAAATCGGAGTTCTTGAAACTCAATCAACCCGTTGGCACTCCCCGCCCTACAATCCCGACGACAAAAGAAGAGGAAGTGTTGGGGAAAAAGCGGAAACACAAGCGATACCGCCCGGAAAGCACTGTTTATTACTCTTACGCGACGTTGCACCTGCCGAGTTACGGACAGAAAATAGCGTTAGGGTAACAATGCTTATTGTCACTATGCCTAAAGGCATAGGCTAGAATATGGATAAGCTTACTGGGAAAGTTAATGATTAACGATAATGAGATTGATATTACTGCTATTGTCACTACCAGCAGCGCTAAGTTGCAAACTGAAGTTAGCGAGATTACCAAAAGTTATCTAAGGCATGAGTCAATCCGCCGAAAAGTAACAATGGGACAACTGTTAGACGAAATTGTGAAGTTGTTTTCCAATGGCGACGTACCAAAAATCACTTCTTAATTGATACGGCGAATTATTTGAAATTGACCTCGATTTAATCAGGGTTCTGGAACTCTGAAACGGGAGGGTTATTTGATACGGGCGATTATTTACTGCCGGGTGAGCACGAGCGACCAAGATTGCGATCGGCAAGAGCGAGATTTGAGAGAATTTGCCGATCGCGCCGGGTATGAAATTGTAGAAGTTTTGCGGGAGACTGCCAGCGGCGCTAAGGACGATCGCGCGCAGCGCAAAAAAGTCATGGCGGCGGCTCGGGCAAGAACAATATCGGCGGTGCTGGTGACCGAGGCTTCGCGATGGAGTAGGAGCACGATCGACCTACTGGGGACGCTGCGAGATTTGAACGACTGGGGAACGTCTCTTGTCACTCTGTCGGGCATCGGCTTGGACTTGAGCACCTCGCACGGTAAATTGATGGCCTCGATCATCTCGGCGATTGCTGAATTCGAGCGCGACCTGATCCGCGAGCGGGTAAAAAGCGGGATTGCAGCGGCGCGAGCGAAAGGGCGGAAGTTTGGCCGCCCGCGAGTGTCCGAAAGCGCGATCGCCTTCGTGCATCAACTTCGAGCCCAGGGCAAAACCTACTCGCAGATTGCAGCGGCTTCTGGAGTCAGTCGCACGAAAGTGTCGGAACTTTGCCGCCAGAACTCCGAAGCGTAGCGGCAATTTGTGCGGGCGATGTGCCGGCCGCTAAGAGCGATCGCACTTCGGCGACTGTCGCCTGAGAAATTGGGGAGTCGGTGTTGCCGCCCCTGATGTGCACTTGTCTTACTTTGCCTCCTTCTTTGTAAGACAGTCGGTAATATTGGCCGCCTCTGGCCGTACCGCGCGGTCGGTAAGTCGAGATTGCATTGAGCGCTAAATAATCATCAACGGCGACCTCTGCCGGGGTTGGAGAATCAATTTTACCGGGCGGGCAATTTGATTCTCCAACCGTGTCAACTTGAGTGATTGTATCGGTTTCACAGGTTGGGAAATTTGATTCTCCAACGGCGACCTCTGCGGGGGTTGGAGAATCAATTTTATCGGCGGGGGCGAGGGCAAGCTTCACTTCGACAGGAAGAAGGAAATCCCACTGACTTGAGAATGGATTCCAAAATTCCAATCGCCCGTCACCCGGATCGACGGCGTGGATTTTATAGATGTGACCGCATTTGACGTGTTTCGCGATCGAAGGTACTTTGCGGATTTTTACCCAATCGCCCGGTTTGTAAAAACTTCCCGATTCAGCCGCAGCCGTGTCGAAAAGTGAAAGTTGAGCGCCGCTAGTCATCTTTGTTATAGGCTCCGTCCGTACAAAGGTGTGGCTTCTGCATACCCATAATCAGCAAAATAATCTTTCCAATTGCGTTCTTGCATGGTTCCCACTGAATTTATAGGGGGGTATAAAGTAAGGAATTGCACCAACCAGTAGGGTGAGTCAAAGGTCAATGGATCCAAACAACTGTTTTCATGTGTAATTCTGGTCAGAGGGAGTGGCCAGGGTCTAGTCCAGGCATAACAGGTAAAAAAATTTAGGCAACTATTTTTACCTCGGGGGACGCAGTCTTGTATCCCTATTGGGCAAGTTTTTTGGTTCATCTTCTTTCTTATCAAAAGCCGATCGCCCTTCACTACAAATCGGCCTTACTCTATGCTTATGCCTTCCAATTGGTCTAAACGCCTAACAATTTTTCTGTAGCTGTTAGTCAGTCTGTGAACTTCGAC
>NZ_JAUBSF010000190.1:0-2687 GCF_036704615.1 Microcoleus sp. K4-B3 | reverse complement strand
TTAAACGGAAAAACTTTTTGACTCCAACTTTTCACAACTGATAAAAAATTTCCACACACATCTGCGGAATGTGGGATTTAAGCGGGATTTGGTATCAGTCAACAGTCAACCGTTAACAGTCAACCGTTAACCGTTAACAGTCAACAATCAACCATTACCAAGGAGTGACTTGAACAGTGCCGTCTGGTGCAAAAACTACTCGGAAATCAGCCAGCGGTTCCGCAGGCGGCCTGCTGCCAACCGGTTTGTAAAGCAACTCCGACAACGGCGTTTCGGATCGATCGACTGCTGCCGAATTTTCCGACTTGTAACCGACAATCGCCCCGTCTTTAGCCACACTCACCCGATAAACCAACTCCGCATCAACGCGAGGCTTATTCTTCACAACTCCGTCAATTTGCTGGGAAAGTTTGCCCTTCAACAGCTCAATTTCGCCTGGATCGCTAATTGGCACGGCTGCCACCTCAGGGCTTGCCAAACCTTCAGAAACAGGACTCGGCGTGCTTTCCGGCGAAGTGTTCGACTGCGGTGTGGCGCTAGGTGAAGCGTCCGACTGCGGCGCGGGGATCGGAGTCGGCGAACTCGATTCAGCGTTCGGAGTTTTATCCCCAGGCAGCAAACCGCCCGCCGCAGGCGTAGGATTGGGATTAGGCGAACCCGATCCGCCCGGATTCGGCGTTCCCAGATTCTGACCGCCAGCATTCGGCTGCGGCACCGGATCTCTCGCGCGCTGGACTTCGGGCACTGGCACCAAGAAAAACGCCATCGCCGCCAAAGCCAAACTCGACACCCCCACGACAGCAGGCAAACTCCGCTTCGCCAAAGGTTCGGCAGACTTGATATAACGCCTGGAAATTGGGGTTAATTGCAGTGACAATTCCGGCAGCGTCTGCGTGTCCGCAAAAAACTGATCGATCGCCTCTACCAAGTCAAATAGCTGTACTGTCGTCAAATCTACTTTTGCCGACACTTCTGTTTTTTGATCGATTTGGGTTGGGCTGCCTGTTTCGGTGGGTAGAACGGTCAACCGATGCAAATTCCCGTCAATTCTGTGCAACTGTACCATACCCAAATTCGGGCCGTAGCGATCGGGATAATGCACTCCGCTCATAAATTCTTGAGCGTAGCTGCTAACGGCCCTCACCAAGCTTTCAAAAAAGTCTCGTCCCCCGCTTAGGGGCTCGCCGAGACCTGTAACATAGCATTCAGCGCTCATTAGTATGGAAAGCACCGGCCGTATATCTAACTGGCTGGCTGCCGATCCATCGCTCAACCCTTCTAGAACCAGGGTGCAATTTGGCAGACTGTACTGACGCCTAATAGTCATTTTTTATTCAACTTCTCCATCAAACAGGCTAACCCAGAAGCGCTGCATTCCGGCTGTGCCTGTACAAAATAGCAGTTTGCTCAACAAGTTCAAAGCTAGTTCGTTGAGCTTGTCGTCGGAATCGTAAGCTGCAACTAGCGATCGCTTGGGGTTCATGCGCGATCGAAAGTGAGATCGAAAGCGTTCTAAATACTCAGCCAGCGGCAAGTTCTGGTTGAGGGGGATATTTCTCGATCGCAACTGCTGCGAGTCTAGCAGCAACTGCCGAATTGTCGCGGTTAACTTGCGCGCCATATTGCAGGCGATCGCCACCAGCGCTTTTGCCTCCACAATGGTAAGGGAGCGGCGCTGGGTGTAGCGTCTGAGCGGGTTAGTATTGCGCATCAGCCAAAGGGCAACCCGATTTTTGATAATTGATTCCAATTCCAGGTCCTTTGACACTGCCAGCATTTCTTCAGCACCTCCGAGATACAAGGCTTCGATCGCCAGCAACATCAAGTCAATTTGCAATCTAGCCCGGCGGGGACATCCCCCATCGGAGGGCGACAAGTCTGGCAAACTGTCTAAAATCAACGGGTTTGACTGGGTAAGCGAAGTTTCTGACGGCATTAAGATCACGGCAACATCCATTCCAAACAAACTATACGGGTATGTGGGGTCTCGGGCATGACAAATTCAGAACCGACGACTCCTCAGGGATACTTTATTTTGATCGTTGACTTTTATGTATATATTTCACTCTAGCAATTTCCTGTGCTGGTTTTTAGGTTTTAGATTCTAGATTTCAGGGTGAACGAGATCGCGCACAAGTTCTCGGAATAGCAGCTTGACTGCTTTGGCCGCCACGCGCGATCGCACCAAACGCACCGGGCGACCGCTCAGTTTTTCAGCGTCCATAATCTTCCCTAGCCGATCGCCGATGTCATTGGCAAAGCGGCAGCGCTGCGGTTCGATCCTGGTAAAAATCCACTGCCACAAAGCTTTGCGACACAAATCGCTGCCGCCGACAACTTTTGATTTTTGCAAATCTCCGCTGCTTCCTTGCGATGGCGCATACCCCAAAGCTTTGCAAAATCGGCGAAGTGATAAATGCCGCTTGGTTGGTTTGCCCGATCGCCTGCCTTTGCGAATCTTGATGTCGGGTTTGCCATCCGCTGCGAGCTGAGAGGGTGACAATCGAGGGAAAACCCAGACGGGGCAATTGTTTGAGATAATGGAGAAGTCGTAAAAAAGCGGGTGGCTTTTGGAGCCACCCCACAAAAAATGCTAAAGACATTATACCAAAAGCAGGGTAAGCTCATCTAATTTGGTATAAATTGTACTTGACAATGAGTCAAATAAGTGAGATGACAACAATGCC
>NZ_JAUBSF010000083.1:0-29786 GCF_036704615.1 Microcoleus sp. K4-B3 | reverse complement strand
GAACAAATCTGTTCGCTATCTTCTTACAATTTCATTCTTGAAGCTTTATTCTATGCAGCTTCATATTAAATTGGTATAACTCAATTCGGGTTAAATAACCATCAATATCTCTAGGGGCGGGTTTTGCCAACAATAATTCTCTCAAACTAATTATCTCGTAAAGCCGCCCATATCGCAACTTACCGCTGTTAAACTAACTCTTTCTGCTTCTTCGATCGCCGACTCTCCCAAAAACTTGTAGAATTGTACAAACTGTTGGACAAAATCAATTACTAAAAAACCAGGCTCATGCTCGTGCTTTAACGTACCCGCGTTTATAATAGTTAAGTTACCAAAGTGTCGAACCATCTTGTAATGTGTATGACCATTGATGACATATCTATATTTTCCCCCTCGAATTAAGTTTTGGATATCAATGTTTACTTCAAGGGCATACCCATAATCACCAGGATTTAGTCGAGCCATATCATTTTCTCCAATGCCGTGACACAAGAGTGCTAGACCGTGAGGTGTTGGGAATTCAATAGTTGAAGGGAGAGAGCTTAAAAACGACTGGGAAATAACCGAAAGGGAATCTGGCTGTGTAGCCTCTATTAGACTTCGCATTTCATTTTTTAATAACCATCGATCGTGATTTCCTAAAACGACCAGAATTTCTTCGCGTTTCAATATATTACAGCATTGATTAGCGTCACCTGAACCATCAACAATATCCCCTACACAAAGGATATTATTAACATTTTGGGAGTTCAGAAAAGCTACGGTTTTATCCAACAATTGTTCTTCAGCGTGGATATCGCCGATTACACCGATAATATTGAAGTTTTTGTTTGTAATCATTGTTGAAGAAGGACTAAAGTCCTTACTACAAACGAGGTTTTTAATGGAATTCAAATGTGGCACGGGCGTCTCGCCCGTGTCATTCACCTGTGGTTAAAAAATTAACCTTTCTGCGCCCAATCCTTCGCCCAATTCAAGTTTTGCATCACTTCTTTCAAGGTGGCCGCTTCTGAATACAGCCGCAACACTGGTTCGGTTCCGCTAAACCGAATTAACAGCCAACTTCCGTCGGCTAAACGGAATTTATATCCGTCAACTTTGTTGCAATCTACAACTGCTTTGCCGGCGATTTCTGTTAAAGGTTGATTTTGCAGCAGCGACAGCAAACGCGACCTTTCTTCCATGTTTGCTAAGTGCAAGTCGATTCTGTCATAAGCTGAAGTAAAGCTTGTTTCTTGTTGCAGTCGGCTGTAAATTTCGCTTAAGTCTTCCCCGGATTTGACAACTGCTTCTAGCAAGTACAGCGCTGACAGCAAAGCATCTCGTTCGGGAATGTGTGTACCGTAGCCAATTCCTCCCGATTCTTCGCCGCCGACTAAGACTTGGGTGGTTAGCATTCGATCGGCTATATACTTGTAACCGATCGGCGTTTCAAATAAAGGCAAGTCGTACAGCTTGGCAATTTTGGGAATTATGTCTGAACCGCTGACTGTTTTGATGACTTCCCCGGTCAAGCCGCGCCGTTTTGCTAAATGTTCGATTAATATGGGCACTAGGATTTGTGAACTGAGAAAGTTGCCGCTAGAGTCAACGGCTGCAATTCGATCGCTATCTCCGTCAAATACAAATCCGATCGACAAACCAGAACTTTTTCGCTGGTGAGTGCGCATCACCCGAAATAACTGCGACAGGTAGCGGGGCAAAGGTTCCGGTGCACCGCCGCCGAACAGCGGATCTCGATCGCTGTTGACTTCATGTACTGTTTCTTCTAAAATTTGAGCTAATCCTCCGGCGGCGGCACCGTGCATTACATCTACAAATACTGTAATTTTGCCGCTGGCGATCGCCTCTTTAATCGCCTCAATATCTACCATTTCCCGCAAGGTTTTGCAGTAAGCCGGCCAAGGATTGAAATTATCCAATTTGCCGGGAGTTGCTGAAAGTGTCGCCGGATTTTCGAGTTTTTCTTCTATCTGTTGAGTAACTTCGGGCGAAACTGAACCGCCAAATCCGCCCTTGACTTTTAACCCTAAATAGGCACCGGGATTGTGGCTGGCTGTCAGGACGATCGCACCCAAAGCATTTAATTGTTTGGCAGCTAAACTGAAAGCTGGAGTAGGGGCGTAGGATTCGCTTAGCAGCACGTCAAATCCTGCATTTTGGACGGCAACGGCCGCTGTTTTGGCAAAATCTTCAGCCAGAAACCGACGGTCGTAACCGACAATTACGGTACCGCTGCTGCCATCGCTGCCGCCGGTTTGTGCGAGAACTTGTGCCGCTAGGGGAGCTACTAACGCCACGCGATCGAATGTAAAATCGTCAGCAATGATGCCGCGCCAGCCATCTGTACCGAATTTAATAGGATTCATTTAGTCACAAGTCATGAGTCACCCGTCTATTTTATGGGTTTATCAGTCGATCGTCATCTGATTTTAGATTTTAGATTTTAGATTTTAGATTATGGAATTGCTTCCACAGCCTTTACTCTGGCTATTGACCGAAAGCATCCAGGATACAAGCCCCCGGATTCATCCGTCCAGAAATAAAAAACCTATATCCGATAAAGGAGCCCCCGAATTTATCCGTGGGGTCAATACTTCAATACTTCAATCTAAAATCTAAAATCGATTAACTGTTGACTGTTAGCTGCTGACTGTTGGCTGTCATTAGCCTTGCTTGATAAATTAAGTTGGGTTTCGTCTCTCAACCCAACCTACTAATTACTGTTAACTGCCAACTGCCAACTGCCAACTGTCAACTGACTAAAAGAATGCCGGTTGGTGGCGGATCAAATTCAGGAATTCTTCGCGAGTTTTCTGATCCTCTTGAAACACGCCCAACATGGCACTCGTAACCGTCCAAGAACCGGGTTTTTGCACACCCCGCATCGTCATGCACATATGGCTGGCTTCCATTACTACTGCTACTCCCTGCGGTTCCAATATTGTCTGAACTGCTTCGGCAACTTGGCGCGTCAAACGTTCTTGCACCTGCAACCGACGGCTGTACATCTCGACAATTCTGGCTAATTTGCTCAGTCCCACTACTTTTTGGTTGGGAATGTAAGCGACGTGAACTCGACCCATAAACGGCAGCATATGGTGTTCGCACATACTGAATACGCTGATGTCTCGCACCAGCACCATTTCGTTGTGTCCTTCGTCAAAGATAGCGCCGTTGAGGAGTTCTTCGAGGGATTGAGTGTAGCCGCTGGTGAGAAACCGCATTGCTTCTGCTACCCGCTTCGGGGTTTTGAGCAATCCTTCGCGTTCGGGGTCTTCTCCTACTCCCAGCAGCAGGGTGCGAACGGCCTCCATCATTTCTTCCTGGCCTACTTCTGAGGGTACGGGTACGTGGGATTCTTGACCGTGCGAGGAATTGCGATCGGGTCTAGTGGTGATGCGCGGGGAGTTGTTATCTGCGGTTTCTAAAAGTTTCATGCTGTCAGTCGAGATTGAGTTCGAGCCATTGGAATCGGTGGAAGATGCAATTGTCATAACAAGTTGGTGTGAGGGTGAATCGATTTTCGGTTTTCGATTTTCGATTTTTGATAGGGGGATATAGCTAGAGATTCAAAGATTGTTGAATTCGAGAAAAATCCAGCAGTCTAAAATCTCAAGTTCACAAAATTCCTGCGTTGGACATGAGGGTGATTTCTTCAATTACTGCACTCGCTGGTAACTGAACTGCGTGCAAAATTGATTGGGCGACGATTTCAGGGGTTAACATGGCGCTGCGATCGAAGTCGGATTGCACGGTGTCTGTGTCCCACATGGGAGTGTTGACAGAACCCGGACAGATTGCTGTTACCCGAATTCCGCGAGCCCGTTCTTCGGCGGCTAAGGTTTTAGACAAAGCCATGAGACCGAATTTGCTGACGCAGTAGGCTCCCCAGTTGGGGAAGGTTTGGCTGCCGGCGATCGAGGAAACATTGATGATGATTCCCGATCCGCGATCGCGCATGGAGGGCAAAACTCCTAGAATGCACTGCCAAACGCTAGTAAGATTGAGGTCTAGAACGCTCTGCCAGTCGGCTAGGGACGTTTCCGTCAACGAGCCGGTGTAGCCCATACCAGCGCTGTTGACCAGGATATCTACGGGGCCGAATTGAGCTGCGATCGCGCTGATGCTGCTTTGCACTTGCTCAATTTTTGCCAAGTCTAAGGGATAAGCTTCTGCTTTCACTCCGACTTCTCTGGCTGCGGCGGCAACGGCTTCTAAGTTTTCTGACTCTCGGCTAACTAAGGCCAGATTTATGCCCTCGGCGGCGAACGCTAGAGCCGTCGCTTTGCCAATACCGCTGCTGGCTCCGGTAATCAGAGCCTGCTTTGTTGTTGGATGGTTCATTCAGTGTCCTAATACTTTGGCTCGGCAACTCCCTACAGCGTTGCAGCCTTCTGAGGCAAATTAGACAACTGTCTGCTGCGGGCGATCGCAGTTAATTATGAGATGAACATTAAGAACTGTTAAGCCGGTGTCACCTGAAAAATTATAACACTGCTGACTGATTCGCAGAATAGTGACTGGTGAGTGATCGGTTATGAGTAGGAAGTTAAGAGATTTTTCACTCATAACCGATAACTCTGAATCGATCGGCTCAAGCAGTAATTTCAGTGAATACACCGATGTCGCGAAACTTTTGATACCGGAGCTGGCGTCGCTGCTGACTCGTAAGCTGTGTTAGTTCTGCTAAGTTTTCCAACAAAGCTTGTTTGAGTATGGAAGCGGCTTTGAGGGGATTCGAGTGAGCGCCGCCGACCGGCTCTGGTACTATTTGATCGAGAACGCCGAGGTTTTTCAAATCCCAGGAAGTGATTTTCAGGGCTTCTGCAGCCAAGTTAGCTTTGCCAGAGTCTTTCCAGAGAATGGCAGCACAAGCTTCGGGAGTGGCGACGGTGTAGACGGAATGTTCCAGCATCAACAGCCGCTCGCCGACACCGATACCCAAGGCGCCCCCGGAACCGCCTTCGCCGATGACGGTGCAAATAATGGGAACGTCGAGGCGAAACATTTCTCGGAGGTTACAGGCGATCGCCTCTCCCTGTCCGAGCTGTTCTGCTTCTAAGCCCGCCCAAGCTCCCGGAGTGTCGATAAACGTGAAAATTGGCATTCCGAAGCGATCGGCGTGTTCCATCAACCGCAGGGCTTTGCGGTAGCCGCCGGGAGCTGCCATGCCGAAGTTGCGGGCGATATTGTCTTTAGTGTCGCGCCCTTTTTGATGGCCGATGATGACTGTGGGACGCCCGTCTATGCGGGCAATTCCGCCGACGAGGGCCGGGTCGTCTCCGCCGCGCCGATCGCCGTGAAGCTCGATCCACTCGTCGCTAATTGCCTGAATGTAATCGAGGGTGCTGGGGCGGCGCGGGTGACGGGCGAGTTGCAGGCGCTGCATGGGGGACAAGCTGCTGAAGATTTCTTGTCGCAGTTGGGCGGAACGCGCTTCGAGTTTGCGAATTTCGTCGGTGACATCGACGCTGTTTTCTTCGGCGAGTTGGCGAATCTGGTGAATTCGGGTTTCTAGTTCCGCCAGAGGCTTTTCAAAATCTAAGAGTAGTGGTTTGCGGTCGGGGTTTGCCACGCTGATAATTTCTATAAGGTTTTAAGGTTTTGTCGATCGACTATTTTCCGATCCTACCCTGTCAGGGGATGCTGAAAAAGAGGGGAAGTTTTGAATTTTGAATTTTGCTTTGCTTAGCAACCTGGTGGAAAACCAGAGGCTTGAGCCTCGTTTTTTGCTACACTATTATTGCTTGCTTCTGATGTTTACGCGCATATTACTCCGCGCCGCTCGGCTCCGGACAGCCACAAAAGACCTAACGCTGCTGAACTGTTCCCAAGTCCAATCAGCCACACCAGCGCGATCGATCTCAGCTCTACTGAAGCTTTAACAGCCCTGTCTATATTAGCTGTTGTCGCCGACCATCAAATATCAGAAAAAAGACAAACTTTTGTCGCGAATCCCCTGGGCTGGTTGAGAACTACACATAACTTTTATTTTCGTCGTGCGATCGGACATAATGTTAACGGTTAACTGTTAACTCTCTAAAAAAAGTTACTGGTTATTATCAGAAAAACTTTCCGCAATAACCAATAACTGCAACAAATCACATCAAAATGACATTAAAGGTCGGAAACCGTGTTTAACTGAAATCTCGCCGATTTGCTCCATTTTTTCGACAGTAATTTGATTCCGTCCCCACGAAAAATTGGTATACAATTTTTCAAATTCCAGCAGCATTGATTCGGCAAAACAGGCAAACAACTGTCGGCCCGGTACATCCATATTGACAATCTTCATAATTTTCCACTCAATATCGAGGGAATGCTCCACAATGCCGCCATTGAGTACGTAAATTTCTGGATGCTGAACCTGAGTTGCCAAATTTTTCGGATAGCCACCGTCAATCAATAAACAGGGTTGCTTCAATGTCTTAGGGTCAATTTCTACTCCCTTTGGCATACTGGCTACCCAGACTACTATATCCGCTTGGGGCAGGGCTTCTTCCAAATCCATGATTTTGCCTCGCCCCAATTCCGATTGCAAATCTTGCAATCGTTCTTTGTCGCGGGCAATCAGCAACAATTCTGCTACATTTGTTTTAACATTGAGCCAGCGACACACCGCACTGCCAATATCCCCAGTAGCACCGCAAACAGCTACAGTGGCTTTTGAAAGTTCAATTCCCAATTTTGGGGCTGCTTGTTCTACTTGACGGCAGAGGATGTAAGCCGTGTGAGTGTTACCAGTGGTGAAGCGTTCAAACTCCAACTTGAGATTGCGAATTTGCTTAATTTGCTGCAAGTTGAAAGTCTCAAAAATGATTGAAGAAAAGCCGCCTAAAGCAGTGATGTTAATCCCGTTTTTTTGAGCGTGTGCCATCGCATTAAGGATTTTGCGAGTGGCTGCTTTAATCCGGCGAGTGGCTAGCATTTCTGGCAGAAAACAGGACTCCACATAGCGGCCTTCTATTTTTTGTCCAGTGATGCTTGTTACCGTGATATGATCGACTATTTGAGGCGGTGCGCTGCACCAAAAATCGAGACCTTGATCGGCATATTCTGGATAGCCCAGCTCGTTAGCTACTGATTGGGCGTGTTCTAAGCTGGTTAAGTGACCGATTAGACCAAACATTAAGTTGTCAAATGAAGGAAGATTGAAGATTGAAGATTGAAAATGGAAGATGGAAGATGGGAAGATTAAAAATTTATATTTTAAAATGAGGTATCCCATTTTTAATTTTTAATTTTTAATTTTTTTCCCATTCCTTATTTCCTAATTAACTAGGCTGCTAAGCCTTGTGCTGACATCCGCATGATGTCGCGGTTGTTAAAGCCAATGTTACCTAGGGCTTCGCCGTAGGCAATCATAAAGTCTTCGATTAAAGCGTCTTTTTCCATTCCCAAAACGCGGGCATCGTCTGCGACAGAGTTTAGCAGTCTCCAGATGATGGGCAGGTTTTGGCGGTTGGCGGCTTCTAGTTCGGCTTTGGATTCCTCAAAGTGAGCTTGCAGCCACACTTCCCCAAAATTGAGGTGGCTGTATTCTTCTTTGACGACGCCTTCGGTGATTTTGCGAGCAAAGTCATCGGCGACGGGGATGTAGATGTTGTAAGCTGCGATCGCAAAACACTCAATAATTAGCGATTGAATCAACAAGCAAGTTACAATCTGACCTTGGGCCGCGGCCGTTTGGAAGTTTCTGTGCAGTTCCGAAAAGAACTGCTTGGCAAATGCCATGTCGGGCGTGACTTTAAGATTCCGGCCACAAGCTTGGAAGCCTTTCATGTGGCGGTTCTCCATCTTGGACAAGCCAACTAACTCTGCTTTTTTGTCAGCCAACAGTTCGGCCAGTGTCAGGTAATTGTCGTGAGCTTCTTGTTCGCCTTCAATCACAATGGCGTTGATGCGGCTGTAAGCATCTTTGTAAGTTTCGGTTTGAAAGTCAATTGTTGGGCTGGCCTCAAGCTGGGGCATAGATATGTAGTCTCCTCATATAAGCTTGTGGGATGTTTGGAAACCCCTTTAAAATTGGGGGTCAGTGACAGTGCACTTTACCTTTTTTGAACGCACCCCATCTAAATCAGAGATTATAGCTGAGGATTCTTTCGACAAAGAACTTTTCTTTGACGTTCCGGGAAAAACTGGCGTCCTCAGCGTGTTTGGCGGACTTTTGCCGTCGAACACTCCAGAAAGACTATCGCTAGAATGCTATCTATTTACTAATTACTTGAATTAGTCGTTAGTCGCTCTTTTGCCCGGAAATAGATGATAGAAATACGGTCTATGTCTCCACCTTTCAGGGTTTTACAGTACCAATTCTATCTATAACATTATATCCTAATCACAACTTCCTCCCTAGGTACTCCTTCTTGCCCTCTACGACTATTATGTTGTTGTATGGGAATCTGGGAGGCGATCGGGTTGGAGAACCTCACAGGCTTATTATTTTAGGTTAATTCACAAATTTATGGGTAAATCCTTTGACAGGTCTCAAGCGCTGGAATTGCTGAGTTTTATTTTGTTGCTGGCGGGGGCTGCGCTGGTGCTGCTGCCGCTGGCTGCTGTATTTTTGATTTCATTATCACCATCTGGTGTGGGTGTCAAGGCCACAGGCCTGACTTTTGCGAACTATCAGGAGGCTTGGCGACGGGGCAATTTTTTGTTGGCATTCCTTAATTCTACTCTAGTGGCGATCGCAGTAACTGCTTTTCAGGTTGTAACTTCTGCTTTGGCCGGTTACGCCTTGGCCAGGCTGAAGTTTCGCGGGCGACAGGCGATTGTGTTGGGGGTTTTGGCAACCCTGGTAATTCCGTTTCAGCTTTTGGTGATTCCGATTTTCTTGGTTTTGAAGTGGGGCCATCTGCTGAATACTTACGGGGCGCTGATTTTGCCGACGGCTGCTAACGGTTTTGGGATTTTTCTGCTGCGCCAGTATTTTATGACTGTTCCCGTGGAGTTGGAGGAGGCGGCAATGCTGGATGGGGCTAACCGCTGGCAGGTTTTGTGGCAGGTGATGTTACCTTTGGCCCGCCCTGCTTTGGTGACGCTGTTTTTGTTTACCTTTATCGGGGAGTGGAATGATTTGTTTAAGCCGCTGGTGTTTACGACGCGGCCGGAGTTGCGGACTGTGCAGTTGGTTCTGGCCGAATTTCAGGAACAGTTTACTAGCAGTTGGCAGTTGTTGATGGCCGCGGTGGTAATTGGAACAGTGCCGGTGGTATTGCTGTTTTTGGCCGGTCAACGGCAGTTTATTCGGGGGATTGCGGCGACGGGGATTAAGAATTGAGTTGGAGATGCTTGGCAATTAAGTTTTTAGTCATATGTTGAACCATTCTCAAGAACAGGCCGGAAAGCCTGTTCCACAAATACTAAATGTTCTCGCTTCACAGGCCGGAAAGCCTGTTGCTGACATTGGTACAAGATGTAAATTTGCAGTCACTCGGCAATTGAAATCGCTACTATACAAACGAAGTTCACTTTAAGTGGACTAAGATATAAAAGGGATATTAAAGCTGTAGTATGTGAATCTATGCAGAAGCTCGGTTTGTTTTTATTTATTGTATCTTTTGTACCGTGGTTAGTAGTCTTATTTATTGTGCCATTCCTGCCGCTAGACCTTACGCAAAAAACTACTTTATCTGTCGTTTTGGTTGTTGTGGCAGAAGTTTGTTTTTGGATTAGCGTGGTGCTGTTGGGGAAAGAAGTAGTTACCAAATATCGGCGTTATTTGCATCCCCGCTATCTTTGGAAAAAAATCAAAAATTTTAACCGCAGATGAACCGGGTTCGACGCCGATAATGAGCCTAGAGATTAGCGTTTATCTGCGGTGAAGGTTGAGCTATTCGCTGAAAATTTGCAAGCGAATAGAGCGTTCTCCATCTCCAAAATCCACTTCAATCTTTTCTCCCGAAAGACTGTCCAAGCATCCCAAAAGCAACCGCAAATTGGGTGTACTTGCTCCTGTATCCACGTACAATCTATCTGCCAAACTGCCTAAACGCTTCCAAATCGTGTATAGTTTGACTACGGTTTGTTCTAGCTGTGCGGCTTGTTTTACAACGTCGGCGGTGGTTCCCAAACAGCCGACTCGCAAAGATTCTTCTAAGGCCATTTCCATGTCGAGGTGAGACTGATTTAGAGCTTGCACTTGGGCGGCTGCGTCGAGATATTTTGATAAGTTCTTGGCGTCGGAAGTTAGCTGTTTGACAGTATCTACGTCAGGATTTTCTGCTACTTCTTTTTGAATTTCGCTTTGGTGAGATGGGGAGAGTTTCTCCATTTCTTTGACTAAAGGAGCGAGGTAGCGGGAAGGTAAAGAACCGGTAGATGCTTTTTCTTTGACTTCTTCTGGCAATAAATCTGAGTTCATTGCCATCCATTCGTCGGATAGTTGTTTGACTTCGCGGCGGGTGATGCGATCGCCACTTGCTGCGGCATCTGTTACCATTTGCTGGACTTCGGGAGATGCTTTGGCGGTTTCTACAAAGGCTCTTTTGCTGAAGTTTCTAATGGAATTTGGGTCTAAATCTCCTTGCTGGATCAGAGTATCGGCACTATTAGCTAATTCTATCAAAGAATAGGCTTGACTTTTGCCAATTTCTCTTTCTTTGAGCCAGTTCAAAAACCCTGTGCCGCGTCCTTCGCCGCCTTTTTTTTCTCTGTCTCGGACAGTTCGGAGAATGCGTCCCCGCCAAATGTCGGTTTGCAAGTCGAAGCGATCGCACACTTTCCAGGCATTGTCAACCTGATTTTCAAAATCAAATTCTGGTATTTGTTCGTCTTCGGGGTCTGGCAATTGGAAATTGATATCGGTAAAGCCGTTGAGGGCTTCTGCAAGTTCTGCGGGATTTAGGGGGACTTCAGCCATTAGGAAAAATTTGTGTAGTGCAACAGCCGGTTTAATTGGTAACTTGCACGGGTTGACAGTTGAGACGCTATATGTAGCGGTAAGGTAGGCAAGATTTACCTACTAATAGAGTTTTTGTGCAAGTCATATCATTATTGCACGATGAGGTGCGCTCGGCGAAAAGATACTCAAAATGACTCCGGGTACGGCCCGGATGGGACTTGATGCGAGTGCTGGCTGTGGGGGGATTGAGTTAAAGTGAATGAGGATATTATTGGATGGGATTACCTACTGTACTCGATCGCCAAGTTTGGGAATATGCTCGTCAGCCTAACTATAATTTAAGTAGCTGACAACTCAAGTTAACTTATGCCTGCTAAAGATATCTACCACAACGAAGTTAAAAATGCCTTACTCAAAGACGGTTGGACAATTACGGCCGATCCATACTTTATTAAATATGAGGATGCCGAGTTATCTGCGGATTTAGCAGCAGAAAAGCCGATTGCAGCACAACGTCAGGGACAAAAGATAGTTGTTGAAATTAAGAGCTTTGTTGGGCGATCGCTAATGTATGATTTTCACAGCGCACTCGGTCAATATATGGTCTACAGAAATCTCATTCAACTCACAGAGCCAGAATACAAGCTATATTTAGCAATTGACGATCTTGTATATAAAAACTTTTTTCAACGCAAGTCCATACAATTAATTACTAATGAAAATAAGCTGTTGTTAATAGTAGTTGAAATGGAAAAGGAGGAAATTCTGCAATGGATCGACTAAAATACTATCGGAGTACGATCGAAAAAATATTGACTGAATATTATGAACTCGGTGTCAAGGGAGGGATGGCGCTAGATGAATTAGAGACAGACAGCCGCCTTGCATTTGACGAAAAACGAGATCAATATCTGTGGTTTCGCTCTGGTTGGGAGGAAAAAAAACGCCTCTGCCACATTACGATGTATCTTCGTATTAAAGATGGCAAAATTTGGGTTGAAGAAGATTGGACAGATTTGTGTGTAGTTGATGATTTACTAGCAGCAGGAATTCCTAAGAGCGATATTGTTTTAGGGTTTCACAATCCCTATAAACGGAAATTTACGGAGTTTGCTGTTGGTTGATGCAATAAGTGCGATCGTCCGAGAGGAGAATCTGCGGGGCGATCGCTATCTTCTGATGCTAAAATTGAGAACAGTAGCTAAATCTCACGCAACAGGATATTTTGGCTTGTTTGAGTTTTTCGTAAGAGGTAAATATGTCAATAAGCGCGATCGACATTGGCACGCTGGTTGTCAGTACGCCTGAAACCTGTGGAGGGCGGCCCCGAATTGCGGGAACCAGAATTTCTATTGCTCAAATTGCCGTTTGGAATAAACAAGGACTGAGTGTAGAAGAAATACTCGAAGAGATTCCCTATTTAAATTTGGCACAAGTCTATGCAGCCTTATCTTACTATCACGCTAACCGCAATGAAATTGAGGCAGATTTAGCCGCAGAATTAGCTGAATATCAGCGATTGGAAGCCGAACATAGGGCGGGGAATCTTTAATGAGCCAGATTCGTTTGTATTTGGATGAGGATACGCTTAGAAAAGCATTCGTGCAAGCTCTGCGAGAGAATCGGGTTGATGTGGTGACTGTCTCAGATGCCAATAATTTAGGGCGTATAGATGAGGAACAACTGATATGGGCAACAGAGCAAGCTCGAGTTATTTATACTTTTAATAGTCGAGATTTCTGTCGGCTGCACGGGAGCTTTCTCGCGGTAGGTGGGAGTCATGCGGGCATTATTGTTGCACCGCGACAAAGTTACTCTGTAGGCGAACAGTTGCGCGGTTTGTTGAATTTGATTGGTAGCAAGTCGGCTGAGGAAATGATGAATCAACTGGAATTTTTAGGAACTTACATTAGTTATGAATAAAAGTATCTAAGTCAGTGGTTGTAACTATCCCTGCCTTTGTGCTAGATTTTTATCCAATTCCGTAAAATTTTTGTCAGGGCCATCGCCACAGCATCGTAATGAAAAAATAGCCACTATCTCCCTGCGTAAAGTCATGCCCAAAGACTTCTCTGGTAAAAATCTCCGAGGCCACAATTTCAAAGGTCAAAACCTCACAGGTGCAAACTTCAGCTATGCAGACATCCGAGGTGCAAACTTCACCAATGCCATCCTCAGAGAAGCTGACTTCATCGGTGCCAAAGCCGGACTGCAACGCCGCTGGACAATTTTTCTAGTAACTATCTCGCTATTTCTATCGGTAATATCGGGATTGATGTCAGCCCTTGCTAGTTTTTGGGTAGCATTTTTTTTCACTCCAGATAACATCAAACATTACACCATTATTCCCGGTGTGATTGTGTTGATAGTTTTGGCAATCTTCTTTATAGCTACTATCCGCCAAGGTATAGGGGCAGGGGCAGTGGCAGTGGCAGGGGCAGTGGCAGTGGCAGGGGCAGTGGCAGTGGCAGGGGCAGCGGCAGTGGCAGCGGCAGGGGCAGTGGCAGCGGCAGCGGCAGCGGCAGCGGCAGCGGCAGGGGCAGTTGCAGGAGCAGCGGCAGGGGCAGCGGCAGTGGCAGCGGCAGGGGCAGCGGCAGGGGCAGCGGCAGTTGCAGGGGCAGCGGCAGTTGCAGCGGTCGTGGCAGGGGCAGGGGCAGCGGCAGTGGCAGCGGTCGTGGCAGTGGCAGCGGCAGGGGCAGCGGCAGCGGCAGGGGCAGTGGCAGCGGCAGGGGCAGTGGCAGCGGCAGGGGCAGCGGCAGTGGCAGGGGCAGTGGCAGCGGCAGCGACAGCGGCAGGACTAGGTATTTACGTTGCTTGGCGTGCCCTGGCTGGGGATGAGAAACAGGCCTTGATTCGCACCATTGCCATTGCCATTGCCGCTACAGGTGGCACTAGCTTTCGCAATGCCGATTTAACTGATGCCAATTTCACTGAGGCAACCCTCAAAAGTACAGATTTTAGAACCGCCAATCTCACTCGCACTTGCTTCCGCAATACAGAAAAACTCGATCGCGCGCGAGTCGGTAAATCGATATTAGCTGATACTCTCGTCCGAGAATTACTTGTCACTGGCAATGGCTACAAAAAATCATATTTCGGTGCGAATCTCCAAGGCGCAAACCTGACAGGCGATGTTGATCTCAGCTATGCTAATCTCAAGCAGGCTAACCTCAGCGAAGCAACTTTGCATCAAGCTAATTTGGAATTCGCAAACCTGGCTGAAACTCAAGCCGTGGCAACAGATTTTACAGCAGCTTATTTTACAGGTGCTTGTTTGGAAGCTTGGAACATTGACGCTAATACAAAGCTCGATCGCGTTGACTGTCGGTTTGTTTATCTTCTAGAATATCCCCAACCGGGAACTGGCGATCGCGAACGCCGCCCTCACCACATCAGTAAATGTTTTGAACCGGGCGATTTCGAGAAACTTTATAAAAAGATTTTGACCACCGTGCAAATCCTGCTCAAAGATGGGATTAACCCCGAAGCTTTTACCGCCGCTTTTCAGAAGTTAATGCGAGATTTTCCAGACATTACACGGGAGTCAATTCAAGGAGTTGAGAAGAAAGAAAACGATGTTTTACTGACTCTCAAAGTTCCCGAAGGAACGGATAAGGGTAAAGTTGAGCAAATTTGGGACGAAGTTTATCAAGCAAGGCTAGAAGCTCAAAGGCAAGCCGATCAATTAAAATCTAAAGATGAAATTATTGCAATAGAAAGACATCACTACCGTGTCTTTCAAGACTTTGTGAGAGGAGTGTTTAGTCAATATTTGGCAAATCCTTCAACCGTGCCTCAGCCATCGAACCCTATAATTAACATTAACAATCAATCTACAGCAGAGAATAAAGTCGCCAGCGACAACATCGACCAAAGTCGCAAAGCTGAAATTTCAGGAGGAACGGTTAACGCTACCGGTGCCGGAGCTTTAAGTTTAGGAGATAATGACGGTACGACAGCCAACACGATCGAGGAGTTGCCCGATCCAGCGGTTAGCGCAGCCCTCGAAGACGATCGCCCTTCCTGACAAAGTGAGTAATGCTATAATTTTAATCAAACTCTGGTAACAGCGGAAATCAAAGCGATGAGCGTATCAGTAGGTTCAGAAAAACCGGAATTTAAAGAATTACTGCTGCAATTGCAAGCTGCCATTGCGAATGAAAACACAGAATTGTCAATCCAGAGTATAGAAAATCCCGAAAAGGGAGTAATTGCGATCTTTGTCAATGCTTTGACAGATGAGAAGCAATCTATAATTTATCACGAGTTAAAGCAAAACTACGAACAGCTATTAAAGGCTATTGAAGATAAATATCAAGCTGAATTACGAGCCAAAGATTGCGAAATTGCCTTGTACCGTCAAGAGATAGCTATTTCCGAAGCAGTTTCTGAAAGTTTAACAGAGCTTGAAACCGATGCTCATTCCAGTCAGGAAGATGAGTCGATCGCCGAATCAGAGGATGTGGAGTCACTAAGGGCGATCGCCCAAAAATACAAGGCAGAATTAAAATATAAAGATGAGGAAATCGCTTTATATCGCCAGCAAATAGCTGAAATGAGAGAACTAACAGAGATGTTAGCTAAACAACCACTCTCGATTAATATTATTCCGGAGGATAAGTAAGCATAAACTCTGAGCCAAACCATGCAAAGTGACGAAAGTCTTACTCGAATCATTCAGGCAAAAGTAAAAATATGACAATTTATGATGTCACATTGCAAGTGGAAAATGAAGGCACGGAACTTACTATCCAGAGTATTGAAGATAAAGGCGATGGAGTGATTGTTGTCAAAGTTAGTGTACCACCTGATGCTAATAAGCAGGATATTCATAATATGAGTAATAGCAACTTAAATTTCACTGAGGAAAGTTTCGATGATTCTGCATTATTGCAGTTAGATGAAATCAGCAGCAAACTTATCACTAATATTAATCAGTTGCCTCACTCACCTGGGCTGTTTCAATTAGTTATAGATCAATTGTTAAAATACTACCAACTTTCAATAAAAGCAGTCGAAGAAAGATATCAAGCCGAACTTAAAGCAAAAGATGCTCAAATAGAGACGTATCGTGAGGAAATAGCTTTTTTGAGAGAACTGACTGTCAAGTTAGCTAAAAATCCGATCGTGATTAATTCCAGCCAAGACAACAAGCCAGAATAAATTTCTTTTTAGTTTATGTCAAATGAGGAAGAACTGCTCGGCTGAAACAAAAGTGTGAAGCAAAAATTAGAGAATTAAAGCAAAGACACAAATTAGAAATTGCTGTTAAAGACAAGCAAATTCAAGACTGTCGCCAAGAAATCGCTGTTAAAGACAAGCAAATTCAAGACTGTCGCCAAGAAATCGCTGTTAAAGACAAGCAAATTCAAGGCTGTCGCCAAGAAACTGCTGTTAAAGACAGTAAAATCCAAGACTATCGCGAACAAATCAAATATTTAAGAAAACTTAATATGGCTTTCGCAGAAAGAGTAATCTATAATAATATAGAAGTGAACACCACATCAGAGAGTAAAGCTATGAGTGACCAAATCGACCAAAGTCGCAAAATAGAAATTACAGGTGGAACCGTTACGGCTAGCGGTGCAGGAGCATTAAGTTTAGGTGATATCAGCGGTACAGTTGCCAATACAATTAATCAATTATCTGATTCTGCTAAACCAGATGAACCGGGAATCAAAGAATTATTGACTGAGTTACAAACTGCGATCGAGGCGGAAACTAATTTATCTGATGATGATAAAGCTGAAGCCTTGGAACAGGTAAAAGCTTTGGCAGAAGTAGGGAAAAATCCCCAAGAAAGCACAATGCACAAGGCGGGGAAAACGGCAATGAAGATTCTGAAAGGGACTATTGCTGGTTTACCTAGTGCGGCGACATTGGTGGAAGCTTGCAGTAAATTGTTGCCCGCGATCGCAAGTCTCTTACTTCTACCTTAAAATCTAATATTAAATAAGCTGAATCGCATCTAATTTGTATGTTTAGGGCGGGCGAGACACCCCACGGGGATTCTTCGCAACACTTGCGAATGACAACGTATTTTTAGGGCGGGCGAGACGCCCACCCCACGGAGATTCTTCGCTTCACTCAGGATGACAGCGCAGCTTACCGTCCAGATTTTCTCGGCGGTGTACCGTTAGCCCGCGAACGACGGATCAGTACGCTCATCACCTGCTTCGGATTGGCTGCACGTTGTACGGGGCTCCAATCGCCGACTTCGGCAAATCCTAGTCGGTACAAAGTGAGTATGGTTTCCCTGACACCCTTGGGCGAACCGACAACCGTTAACAGCACCACTTCCTGTTCCGATACTGCTGCTGAGTCGTCATTTGGGCGATCGTCCAAGTTCTCGTCAGGCACGAATTCCTGTGACATATTATGTTCTCCTGGTTTTGGGTTTTCTAGGAAAACCCAAAAACCTAGCCGCCCCGCTTCTCAACACATAGCAGGGCGGCTACAGAAAATGTTATGATTTCCCGTTAGCCTCCAGACTGCTCGTACCAGTTTGGCGGTTATGCTGTCCATTGCTGTTAGCGCAGCTTTGGGCAGTGCAACTAGATTTTTGGGCGACGCGGGCTGCCTCCTCTACAAGCAAGCAACCTCTCACTTCAAAGCGTAGCCGCAGATGGGGGCCGCCGTCAATCGATTTTAGATTTTAGATTTTAGATTTTAGATTTTGGATTTTGGATTGAAGAATTTATCCCCGGACTAATCTGGGGACTTTGGGGGTTTTGATTGGGGATTGGCGGGTTTTGGGCGATCGCATCAATTCAACTCACAAAACGATCGCCTTTTCAACTTACCAACTACAACGGCGATACTTTATCGCGTTCAATCTCCTCGTGGGGAGTTGTTTTGCCGTTCAAAATTGTGCCATCCTCGGGCGGATTTTGCGGGCGATCGCGTTTCTTAAAGCGATCGCGAGCCGAGACAATCACCACATACAGAACCGGCACCATAAACAAACTCAAGACAGTAGAAACAACCATCCCCCCTGCGATCGCATTCCCTAGCGATCGACGACTCGCCGCCCCCGCACCTTCCGGGTTAACCAAAGGAGCAATACCCAAAATGAAAGCTAGAGAAGTCATCAAAATCGGTCGTAAACGCTCTTGAGCAGCTTCAACTGCCGCCTTAGCAATTGGATATCCCCGCTCCCGCAACTGGTTCGCAAACTCCACGATTAAAATCGCATTTTTACTCGCCAATCCAATCAACATCACCAAACCAATCTGGCAATAAACATCATTCGCCAAACCCCGCAACGACTGAGCTAAAAGTGCACCCAAAAGCGCCAGAGGCACCGATAGCAAAATAATGAAAGGATCGACATAATTTTCGTACTGAGCCGCCAACACCAAGAACACAAAAATCAGCCCCAAACCAAAAATAATCGGTGCTTGACCCCCCGATTCAATTTCTTCTAAAGAACTCCCCGACCATTCATAGCCAAAACCCGAGGGCAACACTTGAGCCGACACCTTTTCCATCGATTTTAGCGCCTGTCCAGAACTCGCTCCCGGAGCCGGAGAGCCAGTAATTTCAATTGACCTATATAAATTGTAGTGGTTAACAGTTTGTGCTCCCACCACCGGAGTGATCTTCACCAAATTGCTCAAAGAAACCATTTCATTCTTTCCAGAACGCACATACAATTTTCCAATATCTTCAGGGTTATCACGAAACTGTTTATCCGCCTGAACATACACCCGATAATTGCGCTGCTGGAGGTTAAAATCGTTCACATACTGAGCACCCAGAGCCGTTTGTAACGTACTGAAAACATCATTGATGGGAATATCTAGAGCCTTAGCTCGATTGCGGTCAACCTCCACAATTAACTGAGGCGTATTCGCAGCAAACGTACTAAAGACCGCTTGCAATCCCGGTGTCTGATTTGCCTGCTTTAAAATCCCGCCCATAGTCTGGACTAAGCCATCTAAACCGCTGTTACCTTTGCGGTCTTGCAATTGAAATTGGAAACCCCCAAATTGACCTAAACCTTGAATAGCCGGCGGATTCACAGGGAAAATTCTCGCTTCTGGAATTGCGAAAAACTTACCCCGCAACTTACCAATAATCGCTTGTACAGTTTGATCTTCTCCGTGACGTTCTTCCCAGGCTTTCAGTGTAGTAAATATAATGCCTTGATTAGAAGTGCTACCGCTAAAACCAAATCCACCCACTGAAAAAGTCCCGACAACTTCAGGAAGTTTGAGGATTTCTGCTTCTACTTGATCCATTACTTTCTGAGTGTATTGCAGCGAAACACCTTGGGGCCCTTGAATAATTGTCATAAAATAGCCCTGGTCTTCTTCCGGGATAAACGCTGTGGGTACTGACAAATAAAGCCAAGCCGTTACTCCCAGAGAACCGATGAACACGAGGGTGACAATAGTCTTAATTCCTGTGAGAAATATTAAGGATTTCCCATATTGCCGCTGTACCCAATTGAGAACTCCATTAAAACGGTCAAAAACCCAACCTAGCGGGCCCCCAAACTTCGGTCCTCGACGCAGTAATATAGCTGAAAGTGAGGGGGTGAGAGTAATAGCAATAAAGGTAGAAAGCAGAACTGAAAAAGCAATTGTCAGCGCAAATTGTTTATAAAGCGCTCCTGTAGTTCCAGGGAAAAATGCCACGGGCACGAACACTGCCATCAACACTAAAGAAGTCGCAATTACAGCGCTAAAAAGCTCCCGCATTGACTCAAAAGCCGCTTCGCGGGCATTCATCCCTTGGCGGATCAGGCGGTCAATATTTTCTACTACAATGATAGCGTCATCAACCACTAATCCCGTCGCTAATGTCAGACCAAACAGAGATAAACTGTTAATCGTAAATCCGAAAACTTTGATAAAGGCAAACGTCCCAATCAAAGAAACTGGAATTGCGATGATAGGAATAATAGTTGTGCGCCAGTCTTGCAAGAAAACAAAAATAACTATCACCACTAGCAAGACTGCTTCAAATAATGTCTTGACTACTTCTGCCATCGACTCTTCTACAAACAAAGTCGTGTCCAGCGCTACTCTATGTAGCAACCCCGGAGGGAAAGCAACCGCTAGTTTTTCCATTTCTGTTTTGACGGCATGGGCAACATTCAAAGCATTACTTCCAGGCAGTTGGTAAATCCCTAAACCTACTGCATCATTGCCTCGAAATCGCAGAAATGAGCTGTAATTCTCTGCCCCTAGTTCTGCTCTCCCCACATCTTTTAATTTAACTAACGTTCCATTGGTCTCTGTTTTGAGGACGATTTCTTCAAATTCTGCTGGTTCTTTGAGGCGACTTTCAGCACGCAAGTCAATTTGATACATTTGTCCTTTGGGAGCAGGTTCTTGGCCAACTCTCCCAGCACCCACTTGCAAGTTTTGTTCGTTGAGAGCCCTCGTTACATCTTGCATTGTGAGACGGCGAGCTGCTAATTTATTGGGGTCTATCCATAAACGCATTGCATAGCGTCTTTCCCCAAAAATTCGCACGTCGCCAACACCTTTTACCCGCTTTAAAGCATCGGCTAAATATAGGTCAGCGTAGTTGCTTAAAAATATGGTGTCGTATTCTTTATTTTCTGTAAATAAACCGATCGCTAATAGGAGACTTGTAGATTGTTTGGTAACTCTAACTCCTGTGCGTTGTACGGCATCTGGTAGTTGTGGCTGAGCAACTGCAACTCGATTTTGAACATCGACGCCGGCAATGTCTTTGTTGCGCGATGAATCAAAGGTAGCTGTAATGGTGCTGGTGCCATCGTTACTACTACTGGAAGTTAGATATTTTAGTCCTTCAACGCCGTTGATTTGCCTTTCTAGGATGTTGGTAACTGCATTTTCGACAATTTCAGCACTCGCCCCGCTATAGTTAGCTGTGACGTTAATTTGGGTAGGGCTGATGTCGGGGAAGCGCTCGATAGGCAGGCTGGGAATGCTGATTGCGCCTACCAAAATAATAATTAAAGCGCAGACGCTAGCAAATACTGGTCGTTTAATAAAGAAATCTGCAAACATAATTTTGTTAATTGCTAATTCCTAATTCCTAATTCCTAATTGCACTTCTGTCAAAAAATCAAATAGCCCTTTTTAATAGCTGAGCCATCAAGTAGTTTCAGATTTGGTATGTAGTTGCGCTTCAGCGCTCTTAATTCGCCTTTTAAGAGCGCTGAAGCGCAACTACGTACCTTATTTTTTGCTTTCTACTGGTAATTTTTCCCCGGCTCCTTTCCCTTCTTCTTGAGCCATAATGGGAGCGCCATCTGTCAGGTTAAGGATGCCTGCGGTAACAATTTTTTCCCCGGCTTGCAAACCTTCGATAACTTGATAATTATTCCCCTCAATGGCTCCCAATTTCACGGACTTTTGTCGCGCTACTAAAGGTGGCATTCCAGGTTTTGGCTGTTCGGGCTTTTGAGCTGTGAAGACAAAAGTTTCTCCACCTAAGCGAGTGACTGCTGTTACTGGAACTAAAATTCCGGGGTTCTGTTTCCAGATGACTTTAGCTTTTACAAACTGGAGATTAAGCAGTTCGCCGGTGGGGTTGGCAAAGGTGGCTTTAGCTAAAATAGTTTGGGAATTGGCGCTGACGTTGGGGGAGATAAAACTGATTTGACCTTGGGCGATCGCCTTACCTTGAGCGTCGAGCATTTGTACTGGCAGCCCTAAGCGTAATTGAGGCATCCGTTCCAAAGGAATTGATAACCGCAAGTCTAGCAATTGGTTCTCAGTCAGGGTGGCAATGGCGTTACCTTTTTGCAAGTAATCACCTACTTTCACTGGTATGTCGCCGATGACTCCCGCGAAGGGCGCGATGACAGCAGTTTCTTGCAGTTGTACTTCAAAGCCGCGCACTTGAGCGGCGGCCTCGGCAACTTGCGCTTGGGCTTGATCGAGCTGTTCTTGGCGCGTACCGTTGGCTAACTGCGCTAATCTGCTCTTGGCTTGTGCGACTTCTGCTTCGGCTTTGGCTATTTCCTCTGGGCGCGAACCGTTTTGCAATTGCCGCAAAGCTTCCCGCTGCTGTTGCAAAGCTGCTGTCCGTCTCTCGATCTCGGCTTGTCTGTTCTTTTGCCGCTGCTCGAACCGCCTTTGAGCTTCTCGGAGATTGGCTTTGGCCGTGCCTGCTTTTTGGGTGTATTGTTCGAGGGTGTTCGCGGATTCTGCGCCTTCTTTTGCCAATGCTTGATATCTGGCAAGCTGCTGGGTGGCTAACTTTGCTTCGGCTGTGCTTGCTTCTATTTGCGCTCTTGCTTGGGCGATGTCTTCTAAGAGGCTACCTGTTTGGGCGTCGGCGAGGTCAGCTTCAGCTTGGCTAACGCGGGCTTGGGCTTGACCAATTTCTTCTGGCCGAGAGCCCGATCGCAGTTGGGCTAGGTTGGCTTGGGCTTGGGCGACTTGGGCTTGAGCTTGGGCGATTTCTTCGGGCCTGGTTCCTGCTTGCAATTCTGCTAAATGGGATTGAGCGCGAATCAGGTTGGCTTGGGATTGCCTCAAGTCAGCTTGGGCGCTGTCGCTTTTCATGCGGGCGATGGCTTGCCCTTTGTTGATGAAGTCCCCGGATTTGACAAAAATCTCCGTGACTAACCCTTCTGCTTCGGGTTTGATTTCTACCGAACGCTTCGCTTCTAAGCTGCTGACAAATTCCGAGGCTTCTTGGACTGAACTGGTTTCTACGGCTGCCAGCTTGACTGGTATGCCTTTGGGTTGGGCTGCTGCTGCCGGTTGCTGTGCGCGATTATGACCCGATTGCCACGAGTACCAGCCGAAACCTGCTGCGCCTGTGGCGATCGCGATCGCGGCAATTAGGGGCCAGCGCGATCGCGGTTTAGCAACAGGTTCGGGGCGATCGGCAACGGCTGCAAAATCCTCTGGTCGATCGCTGTCTGCATCGGTTGGGTGCAGTTCCGGTTTAGCAACAGGTTGGGGGCGATCGGCAACGGGGGCCAAATCCTGCGGTCGATCGCTGTCTGCATCGGTTGGGTGAAGTTCCGGTGTGGCAGATTTTTGCTCTTGGGCTTCAACCACAGATTCTGGGGATTTAGAATAACTCATTGGCAGCACCACTTAGATTTTTTTTTAACGTCTGACTTACTGAGACTTTGGCGGAATCTTTGATCCCCGGGCGTCGCCCTGAAAAAAGGGGGAATAAGGACAAGCGCTTTTAAACAGGATGGAATCTGGAAAGTCCCTTTTTAATGGGGTTGGGGTATGTGAAGCGCTTTAGTCTGCCGATCGCAGTTAGCCAAGCCTGGGGGTGATTATTTTTAGGAAAGCTTTTTGTTATCTCTCAAAAGTTACGATCGGCAGGGAAGATTACACATCCTTCTTATGACTCACCTGAGTGGGTGAGTTGCAAGGATTTTCCCTTGGAGTCGGCGGATTCAGCGGAGGTTGGGGACTCACGCACTCCGGCGATCGCGCTTTTTTCCTTGGCTAGTTGCTCGGTTAACCACTCTATCTCTGACGCCAGCACTGACTTGCAGCGATCGCGAGAGGCGAATTGATAGTCGTCGGTTAGTGGATATTCGCTCTTGAGGCTTTCGATGTAGTCTTGCCGGGTGTAACAGGCTCGCAAGCGGTGTTCCAACAATTTCATCCGTTCTGCAGGTTCTAAGTCGCCAAAAAAGAAAAACTTGATTTGGAACCGGGAACCACTGTTAACCCAGCTTTCTTGAGGGTGTTCGAGCATTTTTTGCCGCCACAGTTCGCGCCCTTTGGCGGTAATTCCGTAGATTTTGCGCGGACAGCCCGCATCTCCGGCTTCTTCGGCAATTACCGAAATCTCCCCTCGCTCTTCCAAGCGCTTCAGCAGCGGGTAAATCGCTCCATAGTTGACGCTGATGCAACTGCTCATAAACAGCTCCAGTTTTTGCTTTAGCCGATAGCCGTGCAGGGGTTGCAACTGTAGCAGCCCAAGGGCTGATAATTCAAGCATTTATATCAATTTGATATTATAGTCTGCATTATATCACTATATCGGACTCAAGGGTGATCGGGTAAATAGCTAGTTTTAAAGAAATTTTAAATCAAAATACACATTTAATAATATTTGTCAATACCCTTAAGAAGTATTGTTTTAGGATCGAGATAGGGCGATCGCTTTGTATTATAGAACACATTTGAGATATAAACAGAGTGCTGATTTACCTCGATTCCGGTCAGAGGAACGGCAGCATCTCATTTTTGACACAAGTCAGATGCTGCCTGGTCTTTGATGTCTCCGAAGTGGTTTAATAGACTCTGCTCAATAGCTCGGATTTCTGCCACATCTATCACGTTCCAGTTGCCATATTCTTTGGGCAGCAAACGCCACGTTCGAGCCACTGCGAACTATCCAAAACACCGCTTCCACAAACCAATTCGTCTTGCCTTCCTCGCCAGTATGTATCCGTGGAAATTACACCAAATATTCGTAGAGCTTCGTCCACCTAGTAGCCCTGATGCGTTTCGTGTAACTCACAGGCACCTCCCTGACATTATTAGGAGGTATACCACTAATCTCTTAAAAATTTACAACAGAACCTAGCAATTAGATGCAAGATGTAAGTAAGGGCGTTTCCCTATTTTCATATCCCAATTCATTTGTTAATTGGCGAATTGATTTTTGATTGATAACTGGCAGGATTAGGGATTTACGATTAAGCCATCTAGTTTCATCTGCTGGGACTGAACACATCACTGGCTGCATTTCGTCAACAACTTTTTTGAGATCGTTATCTTCGCCAATTCCGATAAATTCCAAAATTCTACCAATTGTCAGTAGACGCTGTTGGGAAGATGAGATAATATCTTCAAATTTAACTCTCAAAATGTTATTTGCTTTCTCTTGTGCTAAACTTTCTAAAATTACCTGATGTGGACTAGACCACTGAAAGCCACAAACATATTCTAAAGGTTGGTTTATCACCTTTTTCCATTGGGGCGGGAGTTCATAGTTCCACCAATGTTTCCCCCATTCATAGAGATCAGAATATCCAGGGATTCCTAATTTAGCAATCCCCTCTAAATTATGAGTGAAAAATCCTCTGTCACTCCAGCCGTCATAGAGACCGTTAATACTTGTTGCGGGAAAACGAGTAAGATGAATGATTTTAAACTCGGCATTGGGAAACAGTTGCTTGAGTAGGGGAAGGCGAAAAGCATCAATTGAAGCTTTTAACAACCAAGGCTTGCTGCTAATTTCCTCTGAAGTTGGACAACGGCGGGGTTTGAGAACAATAAAAGGAGGCTCCTCAATACAAAAGTGGGGATTAGGCGGTGCTTTTGGATAACTAATATTTGGGAAGTGGGACTTTAATAAAGATGGTTTTATATCGTAGTAAAAAGGATTAAATCCTGGATAATAAATCAATAATAGTTTTAAGATGTCGATCGTAAAGCTAGATGAATTCCATGTTGAATGTTCGTGAAAGTATTGTCTACAAGCTTCTGCAATATACCATAACCACTCTTCGGCTGATATATCCAAGTGTGGCCATTGCATAGGTAGCCTTAAAGCCATAATTTGAGTAAATTTTTTCAATTCTTCCGGTCTCGAAATTACTTGTTCAGAACCTACACCAACAGATGATAAAAAATCCCGTGAAAAATTATTTAAGTCTGACTTACTTATCTTGGGATTTTCCAGAAAATCTGATTGAAAGTTGCGAAACGGAAAACTGTAGCCATTAAGTTTGTAATAAGTGGTATGTTCTCCATTAAGCGAGAGCAATTGTTCTGTCTGACTGAGGAGATGAAAAAGGAGACTACTCCCGCTACGTGGCGAGGAGAGAATAATGACTACTTTGCTAACATCTTGCAGACTTTTCTGATACCAGAGAGGTTGATTTATGTGCTGAAAAATTTCTTCTCTGACGGCTTTTGCGTAATCTAAATATTGACTGGTCATGGTTATACACATACAGGAAATTGTTTAAGTACAACTTATACCAGATTAGATGCTCTGAACCTGACACAGTTAGAGTCATTGATATTTATCCTACAACCCGAAATCAACGCCCGGTAATTACTTGAAATAGCCACCCAAAAAGCATCACACTCAAGAAAATCACGCCTCCGACAATTAACATCAAACCCAACAGCAATGCCGCCACAAATAGCCAATCGGCTTTTTTGCCTTGTTCAGGGGAACCTAAATGAGCATCCAGCAATTCTATATTTTTGACATTAGCTTTCCAAGCAACATCCAACAAGTCTCCGGCAACGGGTACAGTACCGGCAACTGTATCAAATACGATGTTAGCAGCCATTTGTACAAGAGTTTCTCGCGGTGCTCCGAGTTGCGCGGCTTTGAAGACTACGTAACCTGCAAAAATTGAACTGATTAAATCGCCGCCGCCCGGTATAAGTCCCAATATCGGATCGAGTCCGATGCGGTAACGGGTGCCGGGAATGGGAATTGCATTGTCAAGTAAGTGGCTGATTTGGCGGAGACGCCGCAAGGATGCAATGTGGGATTTGTTGGGAGGATTTGGGGAAGAATTTTGTATAGGAGAACGTGACATTTAATTACTCTCGATTGCGATATTATTGCTAGTTTATGATATTTACTGAAGCATATTTTAGTTTTGTCACTATGCCTCAAGCAAGATTTTTAGTAATTTTAGTCGATCGACGAACGCTGCGAATGCTGCTTCCACAATACACAAATACGGAGAAACCCGGTTTCTCTGCAAAACCGGGTTTCTTGTTTTAGGTGCGTGTTCTCAGTTTAACCGGGAAAGCCCGATCGCACGACTTGTTTATTTGCCTTCAGTGAAGTCGGCGTCAATTACGTCGTCGCCGCCGCCAGTGGGGCCGCCGTCTCCATAGCCACCAGGGCCGCCAGGGCCACCAGGGCCGTCAGTCGGGCCGCCTGCTTGCTGGTACAGGTTGCTGCTGACAGCGTAGAACGCTTGCTGCAACTCTGTTGTCAAGGTTTTGATGCGATCGTCATCTTCACTCTCGATCGCATCGCGCAAGTCTTTGATCAACCCTTCAACCTTAGTCTTGTCAGCAGCGGGAACTTTATCACCCAATTCTGCCAACTGCTTCTCAATTTGATAGGCTAAAGAATCGCCTTGGTTTTTGCGATCGATCTTTTCGCGACGTTCCTTGTCAGCAGAAGCATTCGATTCGGCTTCCTTCACCATGCGCTCGACTTCATTGCTGGGCAAAGTAGAAGCACCAGTAATGCTAATCGATTGCTCCTTGCCAGTACCTTTATCCTTAGCAGCTACATTCAAAATACCGTTAGCATCGATATCGAAAGTAACTTCAATTTGAGGTACGCCACGGGGGGCAGGAGGAACTCCATCTAAGCGGAAGGTTCCCAAATCCTTGTTATCATTGGCCATTTCTCGTTCGCCTTGCAAAACGTGAATTTCCACGTTTGTTTGGCCGTCTACAGCCGTCGAGAAAGTTTCCGACTTCTTGGTAGGAATAGTGGTGTTGCGGGGAATGATTTTGGTCATCACGCCGCCCAAGGTTTCGACGCCAAGAGAGAGCGGGGTAACGTCAAGCAACAAGATATCTTTGACTTCGCCGGAGAGTACGCCGGCTTGAATTGCTGCACCGACTGCGACCACTTCGTCCGGGTTTACCGTTTGGTTGGGGTCTTTGCCGAGGATTTTTTTGACCAGTTCTTGCACCGCAGGAATGCGTGTAGAACCGCCAACTAAGACGACTTCATTAATTGCAGATTTGTCTAATTTGGCGTCGCGGATCGCATTTTCGACGGGGATGCGAGAGCGATCGATCAAATCCGAGCACAGTTCTTCAAACTTGCCCCGCGTCAAAGTCGTGTCCAAGTGTTTTGGCCCGTCTTGAGTCGCGGTAATAAACGGCAGGTTGATTTCTGCTTGCGTAACGCTCGAAAGCTCAATCTTGGCTTTTTCTGCTGCTTCCGTCAGGCGTTGCAGTGCTTGTTTGTCTTTGCGGAGGTCAATTCCTTCGGCTCTTTGGAATTCATTAGCGATGAAATCGACGATTTTTTTGTCGAAGTCGTCACCGCCGAGGTGAGTGTCTCCACTTGTTGCGAGCACTTCAAATACGCCGTCGCCTACTTCTAGAATAGATACGTCGAAAGTACCGCCACCCAAGTCAAACACTAGGATAGTTTCGTTGGTCTTTTTATCTAATCCGTAAGCTAAAGCCGCTGCTGTAGGTTCGTTAATAATCCGCAGCACTTCAATCCCGGCAATTTTGCCAGCGTCTTTCGTAGCTTGGCGCTGGGAGTCGTTGAAGTAAGCGGGAACAGTAATTACTGCTTGGGTAACTGTTTCGCCGAGGTATTTGCTGGCGTCTTCTACCAGTTTGCGGAGAACTTGTGCAGAAATTTCTTCTGGGGCAAATTGCTTGCCACGGGCGGGACAGTCTAGTTTGAGGCTGTTGCCGACTTTGAGGACTTTGTATGAAACTTCAGTGGTTTCGTGGGTTACTTCATCAACCCGACGCCCGATAAACCGTTTTACTGAGTAAAAGGTGTTTTCGGCGTTCATCACGGCTTGACGCTTGGCGATTTGTCCGACAAGTTGATCGCCATTTTTAGCATATGCTACTACGGAAGGTGTGGTGCGACCCCCTTCGGCGTTGGCTATGACGGTGGGTTTGCCGCCTTCCATAACTGCGACGCAGGAGTTTGTCGTACCTAAGTCAATTCCAACTACTTTTCCCATAGGGGTGTTCCGGCTCCAATTTCTACAAAATTTTGGTGTTCTATCTGTGCGATAGTCTGGTTATTCAGGACTGCGATTTTACCTCGCGGTTTACGGGTAGTGAGTCCTGCTTTAATACAGTCTTCGATAGGGTGCTTATCTCTATACTGCGGGCGGTAGACCTTGCGATGAAGGGGTATTTACCGAACCTGTTGAGGGACGGTTGCATCCGTGAGGCTTGCACCGCTACAGCTTTCGACTGCTTTTGTTTACTCTTCCTAATGTACGGGGTGTGAGCGATTCGGGTATTGTGGCAAACCGTATACGTTGTGTTGTATTTGCCGTCTTATGTGTATAAATTTTGTTGGGCTGGTTCGGGCGATCGCTCGATCGGCTGCAAAATAAAAGTAAAATTTATCAGTTAGAGTCATGACTTAGAGAGCTACCAATGGGAGCATCTCATATTTGTAAAAACACTTCTTCTGGCTCCTTCCTTCTTCCTCTTTCCTTCTGCCTCCAGCCTCCTGCCTGCTGCCTCAAAACTTAGATTTCTACTTTGGCTGCAAAAGTGAGATGCTCCCGCTACCAATTTGCTGCGTGTTTAATTTTACTCATCAGAATAAAGAGTGAAAAATGAGTATCAAGAGACTCCAAGAAACCGCACTTTTTGTAAAATTCTTGAGCTGGTTCGTCTATAACATCTATTCTGAGGGCATAAATTTCCATATTTCGGGATAAATTGAGTGCATTCTCGAAGGCCTGACGTAGTAACCGCTTTCCCAAGCCTCTACCTTGCATCGATCGACTGCCTGTTTCCCAACAACATAGGAGGGGATAGCTGGGGAGATTGTCTCGCAACAAGTTAGCTGCTAGCTGGGTGCGATCGAGTAAATTAGCGCTGCAAGCATAATACCCTGCTATTGTCTAGTTATTTTCACCTGCTAAAGCTACAAAAGTTCTAGCAGTACCGAGCCGAGCGTTATGCTTTGCTTATCGTTTGAGATAGGCATCTAATTCTGTATTTTCCGAATGTAATGGGTCTTTTCTAAGACGGCTCGTACTTCGGTTTATATCTTCTAGACGGTTAATAGTTTAATTCACTTGCTTTACTGTTTTCTTTAATAATCTGCCAATAATGCGAGAAATCCTTCAGACGGTGCTGGCGGGTTTTCGATGACTGACAGTAAAAAGGCTCGATCGCGATCGGACAGTGCAGCAGGCGTATTATTATAACCCACATTCCGCAGATATTCACGCAGATTTAATTTCAAAGAAATTCAGAATTGCCAAAACCTCAAATGATTGCTA
>NZ_JAUBSF010000082.1:0-30315 GCF_036704615.1 Microcoleus sp. K4-B3 | reverse complement strand
GAACTCTAACCCTGGCGGGTTTACCCCATCGATGCTAGCCATCCCCCCTTTCGGGTTTCGGCTAAACGAATCGCACCATTCGCTTAACAGTGTGCCATCGCCGAGTATATCGAGATTGACAGCAATGTTTTTCTTGTCCAAAATTTTTATTGCTTCTAACAGAACTAACACGCCTTTACTGGACTCCACTCTGCCAGCAAATAGAAGTTTCAGTTTTTGGGTTGATGGGGATAGCTTTTTGTGCCATATTTCCTTTGCATCGGCTTCAGAAATGATATTTTCTTCATCTATCCAGGAAGCGTGGATGACGTGACCTCGTTCTTGTCGCTTTGTCAGTAAACTCTGCTGGTATTGCGATTGTGTGAAGATTGTCAGGTTAGCATTATTTACGCACCAGCGATTCACTATTTCCGATACGTAAGCGATGATTCTGTCTTTGATTTTTATGGTTGTGCCTGGTTCTAGACGCCACGGTGCGGACTCGACCACGACTACGTAGAATTTTCCCTGAATCAGGGCTATTGGTGTCACTAACCACCCCATAGGAATGGGCCAGCCTGCTACGCAACTATGTACAATATCTGCTTTGCCGATCGCACCCCAAAGTTTAGCAACTGTAGCAGGCAGCGTCAATATTGCCTCGGGGTAGCTGTTTGGGGAGGGAAGGTCGATGAATTCAACGTTAGAAAACGATGGTTCGCGGGTGACGACAATTGCATTTCCTGGGGATGTTTCTTGTTGGCAGGGAGTTGCTAGAGTGAAGTTTTTAAGATACCTGAAGTGTTCCGTTAGGTCTTTTGCCCACAGCGGATGGAGATACCTGTCACCTTTTTCATCGCAGGTGGAGCTGACATTAATGACAATCAAATAACGCTTGGTAATAGGTTATAGAAACTCTAAATCATGTGTTTTTCCTAGTTGTTCTGAGTTGTTTGAATTAACTTGCATACGTGACATCCTATTTATTGATTAAACGCTAGTCTCTAATGAACTATAAATTCTATGGCTCCAAAATTTTTGCGATGGATCGGGCTGTCTGCCGTTCATTTATGTGGTATTAACTAAATTTATCTAGATTTTTGTCGCATAATTTACAAATCTTAAAGTTTATATTGCCTGTAGGCTTGACTTGCGGCTCGGTGCAGCAGCGAATGCCGGTAAACTAACCCATTCATGTCGTCGGAATAGCCACCGCCAATCACGCAGGCAACGGGATAGCCGCCAGCCAAACACGCAGTCAAAACTTGCATTTCCCGGCGAAATAAGCCCGTATCAGTTAAAGCTAATTTTCCCAGTTTGTCGCCGTGATGAGGGTCTACTCCGGCATCGTACAAAACTAAATCTGGCTTGACATTAGAAAGCAAATCTGGTAAGAATTTATCCAATGTTTGTAAATATTCGTCGTCCTCCATACCGACAGGCAAAGGTACATCTAAATCGCCCTTTTGTTTAGTGCCGGGAAAATTTACCTCGCAGTGCATCGAGAAAGTAAAAACACTGCTGTCATCTTGGAAAATTACAGCGGTTCCATCTCCTTGATGCACGTCTAAATCGACAATTAAAACTTTGCGAACTAAACCCAATTGTTGGAGGACGCGGGAGGCGATCGCCAAATCATTAAAAATACAAAAACCAGATCCAAAAGCAGGAAAGGCGTGATGAGTTCCCCCCGCCGTATTGCAAGCCAAACCGCATTTTAAAGCGAGCTGGGCAGTTAGAACCGTTCCTGCAATCGCAGTGCAAGTGCGATTAGCAAGGGCCAGACTCCAAGGCAGACCAATTCGCCGCTGAGCTTTGTCGTCGAGCGTCCCGTTGCAGTAAGCTTGAACGTAGCGGTGGTCGTGGACTAATTCAATCCATTCTTGAGGCGGAAGTTCGGGAGCGTGAAATTGCGATTTATCTGCTACCCCGTCCGCGAGCAGCATCTGGTAAAGTATCCGAAACTTTGTCATCGGGAAGCGGTGATCCGGTGGCAGGGGTGCCACGTAATTTTCGTGGTAAATAATTGGTAAGTCCATTAAGATTATTGTAGAACGAATGAATCTCCAATTGAAAGCCTGCAATCTCAAAGTTAAATTCTTAGGAGAACCTGTATTATATGCAACCATTAAAAACAGTCTGGCAGTCCGGCAGCAACAACCCCGAAAATGCTGACAGCCTCGATAATATCAGTCAGTGGTGGGGAAACCTCAACGGCAAAGAAATTAGCTGGGTACAGCGACTGATTCCGCAAATCGGCGGTCTGAGCGAAATTCACTGGCACCCTCAGCGTTTTGACGAAACATTTGTGATAGTCAATCCCCAAATTCGCGAGGAAACTCTCTATTGGTACAAAGCCGATTCTCCTGTCCAACGTAACAACACAGTTCACAAACTAGAACTTGACAACCTGCAACAGCAATTGTACATCTATCCTCAGTTGGAATCAGAATTGGTAATTCGCATAGGATTTCCCGAAGTTAAATATCAAACACTTGAATTAAATAATCCAGAAATCGCCTTGGGGGAAGATAACGTTCTGCTGCTGTGGGAGGCCGATCAAGAACTGGAAATCAAAATCTCGCTCACCAATGAAAATATTGCAAAACTTAAGGAATTGCTTGCGTAGAAAAGACCTACAAAAGAATTTATACGGCAGGCTTTGCATGCGGGTTGATGGCTCTATAGTCTTAGTTACCTATAAATATCTTAAGACTTATGGGCGGGTGCGTCGAAATCGGTTTTGTTCACAGCAATACTTCGTTGCAGCCCGGGGCAAGAGTAAAAAACCCGGTTTCTTCGCCTCGGGGTGCGTCCAGGTGTGTATCTTTGCTAAAACTCTTTGAAGGTGGCAGAAAAATGTCAAGAAGCTTGCGTTATGCTCCTAGGAATTTTAATGCTAAAGTCAAGCAAAAAACTGTTCCGGGCGCATCAACCGGGTTTTATGTACAAAAATAGTTCGCCGCAGCCCTTGAACAGAGTTAAAAAATCCGGTTTCTTTGGTCTGGAGTGCCTAAGTCATGACTTTTTTTCGGCATAGTTAATTCTTGCAGTGAATGATGAGGTTTATTTTTGCAATAAAAGATGACCATAATGCGGTTAATTTGAGTTGCGAACTTAAGACAAGCAGGCAAAAAGTTGGACGAAGAGAAGGTGGATTAGTCGAGGGGCTAATATCTAAAATTAATCCTCTGTTTGCTGAGGTTAACAAGGTTTGATGAATGATTGTCCCTGGAATAAAATCGCTAGATTTATTAAATCATTAATCTGCTGCTTACACTAAAAATTTCATAATGGCAAGACAAAAAATGGTGATCGAAAAAGAAAGTATTCACATTTTAATTATTGATGACCAGCCCAACAACCTCCGATTTATATCAAATATCTTGACGAAAGAAGGGTATAAAGTTCAGCGGGCGATTTCTGGAAAAATGGCGGTAAAGGCTAAGTTTACCGTTCTCCCAGACTTGATTTTGCTAGATATTGCCATGCCCAAAATGAACGGCTACGAAGTCTGCGAAAGACTGAAGGCTAACAAAGAGACTCGGGAAATTCCGGTGATTTTTTTGAGCATTTTTAATGAAACTTTTCACAAAGTCAAAGCTTTTGAAGTCGGCGGTGTTGACTACATTACTAAGCCTTTTCAAGTGGAAGAAGTTTTAGTGCGGATCGAAAGTCAACTGACTATACAACAGCTATCGAAACAATTAAAACAGCAAAATTCCCAACTGCAACGAGAGGTAGAATTTCGCAAGCATACAGAACAAGCACTCCGGGAAAGCAAAGCGCAGTTGCAGAAATTGGCTGTCAATATACCAGGGGTTATTTATCAATTTATAAAGAAGCCCGAGGGGAGTTTTAAATTTGAATATATCAGTTATGCTTGTCGGGAAATTTACGAATTAGAGAGTGAGGAAATCTTAAAAAATCCTGACTTGTGCTTCGATCAAAATCATCCAGATGATCGTCAATATCTGGAAGAAAAACTTGCCGCTAGTGCTCGAAGTTTAGAACCTTTTGCCTTTGAATGGCGGATTGTTACGCCGTCGGGTCAACTCAAATGGCTGCAATCTAATTCTCGACCAGAAATGCGCGATAATGGCGACATTGTTTGGTATGGCGTACTTTTTAATATCAGCGATCGCAAGCAAGCAGAAATAGAAAGGGCAGGAGCTAAAGCAGCTTTAGAACGGCAAGTTCAGCGAGAATTGCTGATTGCAAAAATAACTAAAGAAATTCGCTCAAGTTTGCAGCCAGAAAAAATATTTCAAATAGCTGCAACTCAAATCGGTCTGGCATTCTGCGTCAATCGCTGTTTGATTCATACTTACGTTACTACCCCCCAAGTCGATATTCCTCTGGCGGCTGAGTATCTCGAACCCGCGTGCGAATCTATTTGGAACGTACCCATTCCAATTTGGGGCAATCCTCACGTCGTACAAATGATGATACAAGATATGGCGATCGCCTCCAATAATGTTTATTCAGACCCTCTTTTGCAAGCTGTTCAACCACTTTGCCACAAGGTTGGGTTGAAATCGATGCTGGCAATTCGCACTTCCTATCAAGGCAGGGCAAACGGCGCTATCTGCTTGCACCAGTGCGATCGCTACCGGGAATGGACGTGCGATGAAATCGACTTGTTAGAATCGGTGGCGGCTCAAGTAGGGATTGCGATCGCTCAAGCTAAACTGATCGATCGAGAAAAAAACCGGCTTGTGCAGCTCGATCGGCAAAATAAACTGCTGCAAGCAGAAATTCGCACCCGCATCTGCGCTGAGCAAGCTCTACAAGAATCTGAAGCAGAATTGCGGGCTATTTTTGCCGCCATGACTGACACAGTTTTAGTGAGAAATGCAGAAGGGCGCTGCATCAAAATCGCCCCGACAGGAACGGCGAATTTGGTGAAACCTCCAAGCGAAATGATTAACAGAACTGCCCACGAAGTCTTGCCGGAACCTGTGGCAGATTTGGTATTAAATGCCATCCAAAAAGTTCTGAAAACGAAGCAAAGCATCAATGTTGAATATAGCTTTACAGTCGGAGATCGCGACATTTGCCTCGATGCTAAAGTTTCTCCGCTTTCTCCAGAATCAGTGATTATCGTAGCGCGAGATATTAGCGACCGTAAAAAAACAGAATCTGCACTCAGAGAAAGCCAGCACTTCATTCAGGCGATCGCCGATTCCAATCCCAACCTATTGTACGTTTACGATTTAATTGAACAGCGCAATGTCTACAGCAACCGACAAATTGCGGCGATACTAGGGTACAGCGCCCAAGAAATACAAGATATGGGTACAGCAATGATGCCAACGCTGCTCAACCCCGACGATTTGTCAGACTTTTTGGAAAGCGTTCAAAAAGTGGAGCAAGCCAAAGACGGCGATGTCATTGAATGTCAATACCGAATGAAACACAAAAACGGTGAATGGCGGTGGATGCACAGTTGGGATACAGTATTTCTCAGAACAACTGATGGTAAACCCAAACAAATTCTCGGCACCGCTAATGACATCACAGACCGCAAATTAGCCGAAGAGAAACTGCTAGCATCGCAGCAAAGAATCTCATTTTTATTGCAGCAAACGCCGATCGCAGTTATCGAGTTAAACCTCAATTTAGAAATTATCACTTGGAATCCCGCGGCCGTTGCTATTTTTGGCTACAGCGAGCAAGAAGCGAAAGGGAGAGTCGCCTCCGATTTGATCGTACCTGAAAGCTACCACCAGCAAGTATCTGAGATTTTCAATCACGGCTTGAACGCCAAATCCAGCGGCACTTCCAAAAATCTGACCAAAGACGGCAGAATTATCATCTGCGAGTGGTACAATACTCAGCTAATTGACGATAACGGTACAGCGATCGGCATTGCTTTAATGGCTGTAGATATTACTGAACGCAAGCAAGCAGAAACCGAACTGCAAGAAAGTGCTTTACGACAAAGAGCGATCGCCCGCATCATTGAAAGAATGCGGCAGACTTTAGATATCCGAGAAATTTTCTACGCCACAACCCGAGAATTGCGCGAAACCATGAAGTGCGATCGAGTCGCAATTTACCGTTTCAATCCAGACTGGAGCGGCGAATTTGTAGCCGAATCCCTTGACCGCAAGTGGGTTTCTTTCATCCAAGCACAGGAGAGCGATTCTAAGCTTACTGAAGGCGCTTTAGACAGCGAACTTTGCGTAGTCCAAAAATTAGATAGCACTTTACAAGAAGTCCACGATACCTATTTGCAAGAAACCCAAGGCGGAGCCTACAGCCGAGGTAGAACTTACCTTTGTGTCCCAGATATTTACAAGCAAGGCTTCGATAATTGTTACATCCAATTGCTAGAAAGATTTCAAGCTAAATCCTACATTATTGTGCCGATTTTCTGCGGCAAAAAGCTCTGGGGATTACTAGCCTCCTATCAAAATTCAGCTCCCCGCCAGTGGACCGAAGCGGAAATCAACGTTGCAGTTGATGTAGGCACTCAGCTAGGAGTTGCATTACAGCAAGCGGAATTGCTCGCCCGGACTCAAAGGCAGTCAATGGAACTGATTAAATCCAAAGAAAATGCCGAAGTTGCCAACCGTGCCAAAAGCCAATTTCTCGCTTCCATGAGCCACGAACTCCGCACGCCTCTCAACGCCATTCTCGGTTTTTCCCAAGTCATGGCTCGCAACAGTTCTATCACGGAAGAACAAAAAGAATACATAGAAATTATCAACCGCAGCGGCGAACATTTGCTGGAACTTATCAATGATGTTTTGTCAATGTCCCAAATAGAAGCAGGTCAAATTACCATCAATGAAAATCGCTTCAATCTCTACAGGCTTCTCAACAGTCTAAAAGAAATGCTGCAACTAAAAGCCCACTCAAAAGGTTTGCACCTCATCTTTGAAAATATCGGCGATTTGCCGCAGTACATTCAAACAGACGAAGCTAAATTGCGGCAAGTTTTAATTAACCTGCTCGGCAATGCGATTAAATTTACTCAGCACGGAACAGTTACTTTGCGCGTCAGCAGCAAAGCTGAAAATAACGCCACCGAAGAAAACAAATCCCAATTGTATTTTGAAATTGCCGACACGGGCCCAGGCATTTCTCCCTCGGAAATCTCCACATTATTCAAGCCCTTCGTACAAACCGAAACTGGTCGAAAATCTATGCAGGGAACTGGTCTCGGATTGCCGATCAGCCAACAGTTTGTCCGGATTATGGGAGGTGATATTGCTGTTCAAAGTCAACTCGACCAAGGCACAACTTTCAGCTTTAATATCTCGGTTAACTTAGTAACAGAAAGTGATGAACAAGAAAAATCGGCGGTTAAACAAGTTATTGCTTTAGAAGCCGGACAACAAACTTATCGGATATTAATAGTTGAAGATGTAGCGGAAAATCGCCAACTGCTGCTTAAGCTCCTCGTACCGCTGGGGTTTGAAGTCCGCGAAGCAACTAACGGTCAAGAAGCAATTGCTTTGCATTCAACTTGGAAGCCGCACCTGATCTTAATGGATATGCTGATGCCCGTGATGGATGGGTATGAAGCGACAAGACAGATTAAGAAAACTCTAGAAAGTAGAGAAACAATAATTATTGCCTTGACGGCCAGTGCTTTTGACGAGCAGCGGCAAATAATTTTGTCTGCTGGTTGTAACGATTTGATCTGTAAACCGTTTCGGGAAGAGGTACTCTTTGAAAAGATAGCGCATCACCTGAACCTGCGTTATATTTATGAGGAAGAAAACTCCTCTACTTCTTTTTCAGCACCGACGCTGCTTAAAAGTTTGACCACCGAGGATTTGAGTGTAATGCCTACAGACTGGGTGGTCGAGTTGCACCGAGCAGCACTTTGCGTTGACGACAACCGCATCCTCGAACTCATCGAGCAAATTCCCGAAACTGAGGCAAATCTCGCTAACACTTTAACAGATTTAGTCGATAATTTTCGGATAGATATCATTATCGATTTAACTCAATTATATTATGATGAACGACCATCCATTACCAGCGACTCCTAAAGACATTTTGATCGTTGACGATATGCCGGACAACTTGCGACTTTTATCCACTATGCTGACATCTCACGGGTATCATGTCAGGAAAGCTATTAACGGACACCTGGCTCTGCAAGGGGCGCAAATATCTCCTCCCGATCTAATTTTACTAGATATAAATATGCCGAAAATGAACGGGTATGAAGTTTGTGAGCAGTTAAAGTTAAGCGAAAAAACTAAAGATATTCCGGTAATTTTTATTAGTGCGCTAGATGACGTGCTGGAAAAAGTTAAAGCTTTTCAAGTAGGAGGAGTAGATTATATTACTAAGCCGTTTCAAGTAGAAGAAGTCTTAGTCCGCGTCCAAAACCAACTTTCCCTTCGTTCGCTGCAATCGAAACTGCAACTGCAAGCTAGGGAACTGCACGATCGCAATTCTAGATTGCACGAAGAAATCGCAGAACGGCAGCGGGCTGAAGAATCAATCCGGTTTTTGCTGGAAACTACGCGGGCGATCGGCGAAGCTGTAGACTTTCACTCAGCTTTAGAAGTAATTCTGCACCAAGTTGGCGAAACCATCGGATGGGATGTAGGAGAAGCTTGGATTCCCAATGCAGAAGGAACTTTCCTGCAATCTGCCCGGGGCTGGTATGCGAGCAACGCCAGCCTGGAATCGTTCCGCAGCCAAAGCGAACAACTGACATTTCCTATGAATCTAGGGCTGCCGGGACGAGTTTGGGCATCCAAAAAACCGGAATGGGTAGAAGATGTTTCCAGGGGCTACCCGCATTTTTTCCGAAGTCAAATAGCACTAGAACTCGGATTCAAAGTTGGTTTTGGCGTACCGATTTTGATAGGCGATGAAGTATTGGCAGTGCTAGTTTTCTTTAAAATTTCGTCTTCTCGGAAAGACGCGCGATTTATAGACGTTTTTAATGCGGTCGGCACTCAATTAGGTTCTTTAATTCAGCGCAAACAAGCAGAAGAATTGCTGCGGATTGCTCAAGAAAAATATCACAGCATTGTAGAAAATGCGATGGAAGGCATTTTTCAAAGCACACCTTCAGGACGCTATCTCAGCGCTAATCCAGCTTTGGCAAAATTGTACGGTTACGAGTCGCCAGAAGAACTGATGTCCGAGATTAAAAATATTGCTAAGCAACTGTACGTTGACCCGGAACGCCGCCTCGAATTCGTGGCTGCTATGGATGCTGACAATGCCGTTTCGGGGTTTGAATCTATGGTATGCCGCAAAGACGGGCGCCGGATTTGGGTGTCAGAAAATGTCCGGGCTGTTCGAGATTCAAAAGGTGATCTGATCTACTATGAGGGTACTGTTTCTGATATTACAGAGCGGAAATTAGCGGAAGAAGCGCTAAAAGTTCAACAGGAACAAAGCGAGAAGTTGCTGTTAAATATTTTGCCCAAACCAATAGCAGAACGCTTGAAGGCAGAGCAAAGCACAATTGCCGACAGTTTTGCAGATGTAAGTGTTTTATTTGCTGATATTGTTGGCTTTACTGAGTTGTCTGCTAGAATGTCTCCCACCGAGTTGGTAAAGCGATTGAACGTAATTTTTTCCCATTTCGACCAGTTAGCTGAAAAGTACGGTGTGGAGAAAATTAAGACTATTGGCGATGCTTACATGGTAGTCGGGGGATTGCCTACGCCGAGACATGACCACGCCGAGGCGATCGCCCAAATGGCCCTGGGAATGCAGGCAAAAATAGCAAAGTTGTCCGCCCAGACAGGGGAAAAACTGGCAATTCGCGTCGGCATCAATTCCGGGCCGGTTGTTGCGGGAGTAATTGGTGTGAGCAAGTTCACCTATGATTTGTGGGGAGATACGGTGAATGTGGCGGCGAGAATGGAAGCTACGGGTTTTGCAGGCAGCATTCAAGTTACTGATGTTACTTATGAGCTTTTGAAAGATAAGTATTTGTTTGAGAGGCGAGGCGTGATTCCGGTAAAAGGTAAGGGGGATATGATGACTTATTGGTTGCTACAAAAAAAGTAAAAATGGGAATTGGGAATGGGGCATCGGGCATCGGGCATCGGGCATTGGGCATCGGGCATTGGGCATCGGGCATTGGGAATAATGTTCTTGTGGGGCATTGCTTCTAGCCCGCTCCTAAAGAGATGGTGCTGCTATGATGAAAGTAGTTAACGAAACTTTACATAATAGCCGTGACTGCACAACAATTAGTATCTGCAACGAGTTTTGAAAAGCTAATTTGGACTTGGAAAGGTCACAAAATCCAATATACCGTCCAAGGAACCGGCCGCCCTCTGATCTTGATTCACGGATTTGGGGCTTCGATCGGACATTGGCGGCAAAATATTCCCGTACTCGCGGCCGGCGGCTATCGTGTATTTGCTCTGGACTTGCTGGGATTCGGTGCTTCCGCCAAACCAGCCCTAGATTACACTCTGGAATTGTGGGAAGAATTGCTGACAGATTTCTCGGCGGATCTGGTACAGGAACCGGCTGTATTTGTCGGGAATTCGATCGGCGCTTTGCTGAGTTTGATGGTAGTCGCCAACCATCCAGAAATATCAGCCGGCGGTGTTTTAATCAACTGTGCTGGCGGGCTCAACCACCGGTCCGACGAACTAAATTTCCCGCTGCGAGTAGTGATGGGGACTTTTACTAAATTAGTTCGATCGCCCCTGATCGGCCCCTTTGTATTCAACAACATCCGCCAAAAACACCGCATCCGCAACACCCTGCGCCAAGTCTACAGCAACCGCGAAGCCATCACCGACGAACTCGTAGAACTCCTCCACGCCCCCTCCTGCGAGCCCGGAGCTCAACAGGTGTTTGCCTCAATTCTCACAGCCCCAGCAGGCCCTCAACCCTCAGAACTGCTGCCCAAAGTCGATCGTCCGTTATTGGTACTTTGGGGCGCAGACGACCCCTGGACGCCAATCGCCGGCAGCCAGATTTATCAACAATTGGCAGCCAACGGTAAACCAGTGAAATTTGTTTCAATTCCCAACACGGGCCACTGTCCCCACGACGAGCGGCCTAGTGAAGTCAACGCTCTAATTTTGGACTGGCTAGTGGAAGTGAAGTAAAATTTTTTCGGCTCGGATGCAACCTTGGGCGATCGAGTCAAACCCTTGCATTGCAAAAGTTTGGCCTCGCTCCACCGCACCGACACCCCGGCAGCAGCCGACTCAAAAAACAATTTTTGTAAAAAGTATTGACACAATTTACTGAGTCAGCTATATTGATGGACGTGTGAGGAGCGAACCAGAAGAAGCACCGAGACGAAACACGGCCAGTCGTCGGTGCTTTTTCTGTTGGAAGGCATTTTTAAGAGTTTTAAATTATCTATAATTCACATCCAGAATATCTGTAAGCGCGGCCCGCTTTCTTCATTTCTCCCTTCGCGATAAGAGCGCTTACGCGCCTCGAAGCGGTTCGTTAAATAAATATTCTGATGTTGCAAAAAAAGTAATTGACTGCACTCGATCTCAAAAAGTCAGACAGTGTTGATTTCTTTTGATAATCAAAACTTGATTGCATAGAACTCAAAACTAGACAGTTATATAATAAATTGTCGCTAAGTCGGGGCGGGTTTTTCTAGATTTTTTCCAGATATCGGCAAACCCGCCCCTGCGGTATTTGTGCTACAAATATCAACGATCGCCCAAAACAAATTGTTCGATCGCAGCAGCCACCCCATCATCCTCCACATCCGGCGCTACCCAATTAGCAGTAGCCTTCACGCCATCAGGAGCATTGCCCATCGCCACGCCCACACCCGCGTAGGCAATCATTTCTAGATCGTTAAAATTGTCGCCTATCGCCATCACGTTCGCCGCCTGCAAACCCAAAAGTTCCTCCGCTAAATACTGCACAGCATCTCCCTTATTCGCCAAAGGATGCGTAACTTCAAAAAAAGTAGCAACCGATCGAGTCAAATAAAGCTCAGCAGGCGTGTAGCGCTGCCGCATACTGCTGAGCAACCCGTCGAGTACCCCCGGATTCTGGCACAAAGCCAAAACTTTCGTCGGTTCCCCCGGAATATCTCGCCGCAAATCTTTAATCACAATTGGTTCAATGCGCGCTCGTTCGGCATAAATTCGGGTAGCTGCGGTAATTTCCGGCACGTAAAGTTGGTCGTCAATGTAGAAATGGATCGAAAGGAGCGGTCGCAAATGCGGTTCTTCAAAATAATCTAACAGTTGCAGAGCTGTTTGTTTCGACAGTGGCAAGTGCCGGAGCCGCTTTTGAGTAGCCGGATCTTGAATCCACGCGCCCTGGTAGCAAATCAGCGGCAAAGTTGAGCCAATGTCGCGATGAAAACGCAAAGCCGAGCGGTACATCCTGCCCGTAGCGATGGCCACTTTCACTCCCCGCGACTCGGCAGCCAGAATTGCCTGCTTGACGGATTCTCCGATGTCATTTGACACACCTGCGATCGTGCCGTCGATATCCAGTACCAGTAGTTTAATCTCTGCGGTACCAAAAGCGCGATCGGTCGCAGTGGCTGGATTTGAAGCAGTTATATTCTGCATGATTGTTTTTAGATTTTAGCTGTTGATTTGCATACACCAGTTTATTTTGGCACTGCCGGGATAGCAAAGTGCAACTTCTAATTTTTTGAAGACTAAGATATATATAAGTAAGTAAGCGCCAAAAAAAAGTATCTAGGAGAAGCATTTAGGGACGGGTTTAGCTAGGCTATATAATAGCAGCCAGTTTACTGTCGTAAAAACCGCCCTCGACCTGCGATCTGTATTTTCACTTACTTAATAATACTTCGTTAAAAAAAATCACTCTAGGCAAGATCTAAACCCTTATGTCATCAATCATTCCCAATCTAAAATCTCAAATCTAAAATCGTATAACCCTACCTTTCAAACCACATCCAAACAGCATGATTACCATTCCGGGATACCGCATTGACGGAAAAATTTATACAAACTCTCACACAGCTATTTATCGAGGGATACAGCTTGAGGAACAAAAACCCGTTATCCTCAAAACTCTCACGCCACCATACCCTAATCCAGCCCAAATAGCCCAACTCCTGCACGAATCCGAAATCCTTAAAAATTTAAATTTCCCAGGAATAGTCAAGCTTTACAAAATAGAAAAATACAATCACTTTCCTGTTTTAGTTTTAGAAGATTTTGGCGGCATTTCCCTAAAAGACTTTCTCAGCAACAACCAGCTAGAGTTACAACAATTTCTGCAGATTGGCATAAAACTAGCAGAAACTATCGGGCAACTCCACGAACACCACATCATCCACAAAGATATTAAACCCAGCAATATTATTGTCAATATCGAGACCGGAGATGTCAAGATTGCTGATTTTGCGATCGCCTCGCTGCTACCAGGCGAAAATCAAGCTCTCAGCCATCCCAATTTACTCGAAGGAACCCTCGCCTATATGTCTCCCGAACAAACGGGACGCATGAATCGGGCGATCGACTACCGCACCGATTTTTATTCTTTAGGCGTCACTTTTTATGAAATGCTCTGTAGCGAATTGCCTTTTAATGCGATCGATCCAATGGAGTTAGTACACTGCCATATTGCGAAAAGCCCAGTTTCTCCTTGTAATAATAGAAAGCATAAAATAGAAGGTAGAATCAATCAAGCACAAACCGAGGAGATTCCTCAAGTCGTTTCCGATCTCGTGATGAAACTACTAGCAAAAACCGCAGAAGATAGGTATCAAAGTGCTTTCGGACTTGGGTGCGACTTAGAGAATTGTCTCGAACAACTCCAAACAACGGGCGAAATTTCTCACATCACCCTCGGCGAGCAAGATCGATCGAGTCACCTGCAAATTTCCCAAAAACTTTACGGGCGAGAAACCGAAGTTAATCTGCTGCTCAGTACCTTCGATCGCATGAGGCGAGGAAATACAGAAATCGTGCTGATTTCGGGTTGTGCCGGTCTGGGCAAATCGTTGTTAGCCTATGAACTCTCTAAGCCGATAGTGCGCGAAAACGGGTATTTTATTGACAGCAAATTTGAGCAATTTAAGCGCGATATTCCTTACGGTTTTTTGCTCCAAGCTTTTCAAGAGTTGTTGCGGCAAATCCTCACAGAAACTCCCGCCCAAGTCCAAGTTTGGAGACAAAAAATATTAAATGATATCGGCGGCAACTGCCAAGTAATTATTGAAGTTATTCCCGAAGTAGAACTGATTGTCGGGTCGCAACCCCCAGTGCCAGATTTAGGAGCAAATGAATCTCAAAACCGCTTTAATTTAGTATTTCAAAAATTTATCCGCGTCTTTACTCAAAAAAAACACCCTCTGGTAATATTCCTCGACAATTTGCAGTGGGTCGATTCAGCATCACTCAAGTTAATACAACTGTTAGCAACTGACCTCAAAAGTCAATACTTATTAATAATTGGAGCCTATCGAGAACAGGAAGTAGATGCAAATCATCCCGTAATGCTGACTGCAGAAGCAATTTGCAAAGCAGGCGTGACTGTGAGTGCGATCGCCCTTTCGCCTTTTGATATTAACAGCGTCAATCAATTCGTTGCAGACACTCTGAACTGCGAACCAGAAAAATCGCTAACTTTAGCAGAATTGCTGTTTAAACAAACCGCAGGAAATCCATTTTTTTTGAAGCAATTTATGAAGTCTCTTTACTCTAAAAAATTGCTCCAGTTTAAATTTGAACCGTCGGAAAAATCCGTAGAGCGAGCCGAACGTTACATTTCTGACTGTACCCAAACAAGCCCAGAGCGAGTTGTGAAAAAAAGCCAACTCAAAGGCGAGTGGCAGTGGGATATCGAGCAAATACAAGAAATGGGAATAACTGACAATGTTGTAGAATTAATGATAGATAACATTCAAAAACTTTCAGATAATACCCAGAAAATGCTCAAATTAGCCGCTTGTATTGGCAACAAATTTGATTTAGGAATTCTCTCGAATATCGGCGAAAAACCTCTGGGTTCCACAGCAACAGACCTCTGGGAAGCACTTCAGTCCGGTCTGATTTTGCCCGTGAATAACGCCTACAAAATTCCGATAGCGCTAGCAGCAAGCACAGAATTAACAAACCAAATATCTAGAGATTTTACAGATGAATTGTCCCTACCTGATGCTGCTGGCGCGAGTTACAAATTTTTGCACGAGCGAGTGCAGCAAGCAGCTTATGCTTTAATCTCCGATTCTCATAAACAAGAAACCCATCTCAAAATAGGCAGATTTTTACTACAAAATGCGCAGCAAGAACAATTAGAAAAGCATATTTTTGAGACTGTTAACCAACTAAATGCAGCCCAAAAAATTATCAGCGGTGAATTAGAAAAATTTCAAGTATGCCAATTAAATTTAATTGCAGGCGGCCAAGCAAAAGCAAGTGCAGCTTACGAACTCGCCGTCAAATATTTAACCGTAGGTATTGAGCTGCTTCCCCCCGAAAGTTGGCAAACTGACTACGACTTGACTCTTGCGCTCTACGAGTCAGCGGCAGAAGCAGCTTACCTAAATACGGAGTTTGAACAAATGGAAAAATGGGCAGAAATTGTCCTGCAACAAGCAAAAAATGAACTAGACAAAATCAAAGTTTTTGAAATTAGAATCACAGCTTGTGCGATGCAAACCAAACTCCAAGAATCGGTAAAAATTGGTCGGGAAGCACTAAAAATGTTAGGAATAAACTTTCCAGAATCGCCGAGTCCTCTCCACATTCAGCAAGTATTGACCCAAACCGCAGCTTATTTTACCGACGAAAAAAAGATAGAAGATTTAATTAACTTGCCTGTGATGACTAATCTGCGAAAACTAGCAACAATGCGCCTGCTTTCCAGTATGTTTTCAGCTACGTTTATAGTTGAGCCAGTGCTGCTGCCGCTGATTGTATGTGAGCAAGTCAATTTATCTATTAACTACGGAAATTCTGCTTTTTCCGCCTTCGGGTATGCTAATTACGGAGCAATTTTAAAAGGAATATTTAGAGATATTGAATCAGGCGCTCGCTTCGGTCAATTAGCTTTAAAGTTGATCGATAAATTAAATGCTGTAGAGTTCAAAAGCAAGACGCTTAATTTAGTAGCATTCATTTTGATGCACGGCAAGCATCACGTTAAAGACACTTTACCGCTGTTAGAGGAAGCCTATCAAAGCGCGCTAGAAAACGGTGATTTAGAAGGTGTCGGATATTCGGCAGTAAATATTTGTCAGTCTTTGTATTTCATCGGCCAAGAATTGCCGCAACTAGAACATAAAATGGCAAATTACAACTATTTACTGTGTCAACTAAAGCAAGAAACGGTATTGACATGGAATCAAATATATCGGCAAACAGTTTTGCAATTGATGGGAAACTTACCAAGTTCTGAAGTTTTATTAGGTGAAGCTTACAACGAAGAAAAATTGTTGCCACTGCTGTTGACAGCTAACGATCGGGTTGGACTCCAGCACTTTTATTTACAGAAATTAATCTTAGCGTATTTATTTGGAGATGTCGAGCGAGCGCTAGAAAATGCAGCGCAAGCCGAAGTGTATTTAGACGGAGTTGCGGGCTTTATTAATGTTCCTGAATACCATTTTTACGATGCTCTCGTGCGACTAGCAGCATATCCATCTGCCCCAAAGGAAGAACAAGAAGAGCATCTTTTTTACGCAACAGGTAACAGAAAAAATTTGCAAAATAAAGCGCTTTCTGCCCCTATGAACCTTCAGCACAAGTGCGACTTAATCACCGCAGAAAAAGCGCGAGTGTTGGGCAATATTGTGAGAGCAATGGAATATTACGACTCCGCAATTCAAGGCGCTCAAGAAAACGGATACATACAGGTACAAGCACTTGCAGCAGAATTGGCCGGAGCATTTTATCTATCCATAGGGCGATCCAAAATTGCTAAGACTTACTTGATAGAGGCACGTTATTGCTATCAGCGCTGGGGAGCCAAAGCCAAGGTAGCGCATTTAGAATCAAAATACTCGCAGTTGCTAACTTCAGCCTTGATTTCAACTAATATCGAAACTCACAAATCTATCAGCAGCGCTTCTACTACCAGCAGCAGTGCAGGCGTGCTAGATTTGACAACAGCAGTCAAAGCATCGCAAGCCTTAGCTGGCGAAATAGTTCTAGACAAACTGCTAGCAAAAATGATGAAAATTGTTATTGAAAATGCCGGGGCGCAAAGAGGCTTTTTAATACTAGAAAAATCAGGTCAATGGGTGATTGAAGCATCAGGATCTGTAGATGCCGATCGCGTTGCTGTCATGCAATCAATTCCGATAGATTTTGTAGCAGAGGAGCCAGAAGTAACTTTGCTGGCAGTTGCAGTTGTCAACTATGTCGCTCGTACCCAGGAAAGCGTAGTTTTAAACGATGCCGCCCGCGAAGGACAATTTACTCGCACACCCTATATAATTGCCGTTCAACCTAAATCAATTCTTTGCACTCCTTTAATCAATCAAGGTCAACTCAGCGGCATTCTATATTTAGAAAACAATCTGACTACAGGCGCTTTTACGCCAGACAGGTTAGAAATATTAAAACTGCTGTCTTCTCAAATTTCTATCTCGATCGAAAACGCTCAACTTTACGCCAATTTGCACCAATTTAATCAGAATCTCGAAAATTTAGTACAGCAGCGTACCTCCGAGCTATCCCAAACTTTAGAAGACCTAAAATCGGCTCAAAATAAACTGGTAGAATCGGAAAAAATGGCCGCCCTCGGAGGGTTGGTTGCAGGTGTTGCCCACGAAATCAATACTCCAATCGGTATCGGCATCACCGCCGCTTCTCTGCTAGCTGAAAAAGCCACAAAATTTTTTGAGCTTTACACCAACGGCCAAATTAAACGCTCTGAGTTAGAAAAGTTTCTGGATACCGCCATGCAAAGCAGTAATATGATCTTATCCAACCTCACGCGGGCGGCAGACTTGATTCACAGTTTTAAAGAAGTCGCAGTAGATCAGTCGAGCGAATTCAAACGCACGTTTAACTTAAAAAACTATCTAGAGGAAATTTTGACATCCTTAAGTGCCAAACTCAAAAGAACTAAACACAAAATAGAGATTAAGTGCGATGAAAATATTTTACTGAACAGTTACCCTGGGGTGCTGTGTCAAATTGTGACAAATCTGGTGTTGAATTCCCTAATTCACGCTTACGATAGAGAAGACGAAGGAATTCTGACCTTTGATTTCAAACTAGAGGGCGATCGGCTAATATTTGAATATGCCGATAACGGCAAAGGAATTGCCCCAGAAAATCTCAGTAAAATTTTTGAACCGTTTTTCACTACCAAAAGAGGTCAGGGCGGTACCGGATTGGGACTGCACATTATTTATAACCTTGTTACTCAAAAACTCAACGGCACAATTCGCTGCGAAAGTCAAGTAAAAAAAGGCACAAAATTTATGATTGAATTTCCCGCTAAAATGAGCAATTAGTTATTATACCGCCAACATGAATATAACTTTTATTTAGGAGCACGATAAATGTCAGAAGCTAGTAAAAACCTGTTGGCTGCGGGCGATGACGAATTAATCGCGGCGGGCGACGATGAATTAATATTTGCCGAAGAAGACGAGGTGGAAGAAAAGCCGATAGAAGCCAGTTGGAAAATATTAATTGTAGACGATGAAATAGAAATTCACAATATTACAAAACTAGCCTTAAAAGAATTTACATTTGAAAACAAACTCATCACATTTATTAGCGCTTACTCAGGCAAAGAAGCCAAAGAAATGATCCAAGACCATCCAGATATAGCATTGATTTTACTGGATGTAGTTATGGAAACAGAAGAGGCAGGCTTGGAAGTAGTAAAATACATCCGCGATATTTTAGACAATAAGATAGTGCGGATTATTTTACGCACTGGACAGCCGGGACAAATCCCTGAAGATGTAGTAATTGTCAGCTACGATATTAACGATTACAAAACTAAAACAGAACTGACAAACAAAAAGTTATTTACCACGGTAGTAACAGCACTGAGAGCATTTCGCTCCCTGACTCAAATCGAAGCCAGCAAAAGCGAACTCGAAAAAATTGCAACAGCTTCCGCCCGCTTTGTTCCCCGGGAATTTTTAAAATTTCTTAAAATTGAAAGCATTGTTGATGCGAGATTGGGAGACTCTGTACAGGCAGAAATGACGATTATGTTTGCCGATATTCGATCTTTTACAAGTCTGTCAGAAAGTATGTCTCCCCGAGAAAACTTTAATTTTATAAACTCTTACTTAAGCCGAGTTTGCCCAGTTATCCGTCAGTACGATGGTTTTATCGATAAATACATTGGTGACGGGATTATGGCTTTGTTTCCTAACAGGGCTGAAGATGCTGTGCAAGCAGCAATTGAGATGCAGCAGCAAGTTAAAATTTATAACAGACATAGGCAAAATAGTGGCTATCAACCTATTTCGATCGGCATTGGTTTGCATACGGGAACTTTAATGTTAGGTACGATTGGCGAAGCGGAACGAATGGAAAGTACGGTGATTTCTGATGCCGTTAATTTAGCTTCCCGGGTGGAAGGATTGACAAAGCTTTATGGAGTTGGTATTGTAGCTAGCGTCCAAACCCTTTGCCGGATCGACGATCCTCAACATTACAAGTGTCGGTTTCTCGATCGCGTTCAAGTAAAAGGAAAACAAACACCTGTTGCTGTATTTGAAATTTACGACGGCGACTCGGATACAATCATCGAATTAAAAGCACAAACCCAAACTTATTTTGAACAGGGAATTTTTTTTCACTACCAGCAACAATTCGCGCAAGCAAGGCAAATGTTTCTGCGCGTCTTGCAAGTCAACAAGTATGATAAGGCAGCAGCTTTTTATGCAGAACGCTGCGAGATGTTGATGAAGAATGCAGTTATTATGACTCTGGAAGGAATTGAAATTTAGTTAAGGGGTAATGGGTTATGGGTAATTGATAATTGGTAATTAGTAGTTTTTCTTTCTTCCCTCGAACCTCTTCCTTCTCCCTTCTCCCCCATGCGCTTAAAATCCCTTGATGTTTTTCGCGGAATTGCGATCGCCTCGATGATTCTAGTCAACAACCCCGGCAGTTGGAAACAGGTGTATCCGCCACTAGATCACGCAGAATGGAACGGCTGCACCCCGACAGACTTAGTATTTCCTTTTTTCCTGTTCATCGTTGGCTGCGCGATGTCTTTCTCGCTGTCTAAATACACTCAAATTTCTAAAAAATCCGGTGCAGCAAAATCCCAATTGTTAGTAGAAACAGAGGAACAAAAAAACGCTGATAAAAAACCTGCTTCCTTGTTCCTTCTTACTGCTTCAAATATTTACTGGCGAATTGCGCGCCGCACCGCGATTCTATTTGTATTAGGATTGCTGCTAAATACATCTTCGATCGCCCTTGACGTACTTCTCAACAGCGCCCCGGTGGAGAACTTCGGTAAAATCCGCATCATGGGAGTATTGCAGCGCATCGGCTTAGCTTACTTTATCAGTGCGATCGCCATTCTCAACCTTTCCCCCCGCAATCAAAAACTGCTCGCTGTTGCCGTGCTTTTGGGCTATTGGGGTGCATTGACCGTATTTGCTGTAGGGGGGTACACTGCCGGCGAACTCACGCCAGAAGGAAATTTAGGAGGATATGTCGATCGGCTAATTCTCGGTAGCCAACACCTGTACAAAGGCGGCCCCTTCGACCCCGAAGGATTGTTGAGTACCTTACCCGCAGTTGTAACAGTCATGATCGGGTACTTTACAGGAGAGTGGCTGCGCGTACAGCCAATCAAAACCCGCACCAGTATCAACTTAGCAATCTGCGGCCTCAGTTGCCTAATAATTGGCCGTTTGTGGGGATTTTCCTTTCCGATCAACAAACAACTTTGGACGAGTTCCTATGTAGTCTTTACCGCAGGTTGGGCGTTGCTATTGCTAGCCGCTTGCTACGAAACAATAGAAGTGCGGGATTGGAAATGGGGGAGGCCGTTTGAAATCATGGGATTGAATGCCATTTTCCTGTTTGTTGCTTCCGGTATTGTCGCCAGAATCCTGTTAAAAACTCATATCGGCAGCGGGGAAACTGCTCCAACAACTTACACTTGGATTTATGAAAACTGGTTTGTGCCGTGGGCGGGGCCTCTGAATGGTTCCCTAGCATTTGCCGTGACTGCGGTATTATTTTGGTGGTTAATTTTGTATGGAATGTATCGCCGTGGTTGGGCGATAAAAATTTGAGTAGTTTGGTATGTAGTTGATATAATTTTTTTAACTATCTGAGATCAAGGCGATCGATATTCCGATTCAGACACCAGTTTAGGTTACAATTGAAGGCAGGAGGACTTTTTATGCCGACTACTGCTCAAGAAATCTATATTCAAGTTGTCCACACTTTGTCACCAACGGAGCGGCTACGCTTGGCAACTCTGATCCTCAACGAGTTATCAAACCAAAATGTCTCTGTCGTCGAGCAAAGTGAGACCTGGACTGAGCAAGATTGCCTCGATGTAACAATGTTTTCGTTGCAATACGCAGCTACACTTTTCCCGGAGAGTGAGGAGATGGATTAGTGAAATTCAATCCTGGTGATGTAGTAACAGCAGATTTTCCAGGTGTCACAGGTGTTAAACGTCGCCCTGTTGTGGTTTTGTCCTCGACTACTTATCATAGAAACCGCCCTGATTTCATAGTTGGGTTAATCACTACCCAGACAACAAATCTTGGCTCTACTGACTATACTCTGCAAGATTGAGCATCCGCAGGTTTGAGAATTGTATCTGTTTTCCGCAGTTTCATTCTTACTTTACCGCCTTCTGCCAACCTGATTTTGATAGGGCATTTATCCGAACGTGATTGGAGTGCTGTTCGCGCCTGTGTAAAAGTAGCTTTAGTAGAATTGGACGATCGCCCACCGTCATCAGATTCATGACTCCCAAAAATTTTTATATGACATCCACACTACCTATCATTCATAGCGACCCCGACATTTTAGGGGGAAATCCTGTCTTTATGGGTACTCGCGTCCCGATGAAGACTGTGCTTGATTGTCTCGAAGCTGGTGATTGGCTAAATGAGTTTCAAAGGCTTTTTTCCTAGTGTCAGCCCCGATCGAGCGATTTCAGTTGTCGCAATGATACGATCGCCACATAACAACGTTTATTGATGTCGGCTTCCTCAACATCGATCGCCTGCGTGATCGGAAATCCGATCGCACCCCCGCTACAACTTCCACAAATTACCGCCCCAACCCCGCCCAGCTAAAGGATTTTGCCGATTTCTCGATCGCCCGCCACCGATCGCTAACTATAACTGAGCCCTAATCGCTAAAATTAAAAAAAGATACGTAATAGGCAGGCCCGGTCAATGATCCCAACAGTTATAGAACAATCCGGTCGCGGCGAACGCGCCTTTGACATTTACTCGCGACTCCTGCGCGATCGCATCGTCTTCTTGGGCCAACAGGTTGACTCAGATTTGGCTAACCTGATCGTTGCCCAATTGCTATTTTTAGACGCCGAAGACCCGGAGAAAGATATTTACCTCTATATCAACTCCCCAGGGGGTTCGGTAACAGCAGGTATGGGCATTTTTGACACGATGAACCACATCCGCCCCGACATTTGCACTATTTGTCTCGGTTTGGCAGCCAGCATGGGCGCTTTTCTGTTGAGTGCCGGCGCTAAAGGCAAGCGGATGAGTTTGCCTCACTCCCGGATTATGATCCACCAACCTCTAGGCGGAGCTCAAGGACAAGCAACCGATATTGAAATTCAGGCCAAAGAGATTTTGTACCACAAACGCCGCCTGAACGAACATCTTGCCAACCATACCGGTCAGCCGCTTTCCCGCATTGAAGAAGATACCGAACGGGATTTCTTCATGTCCGCTGAAGAAGCAAAGGACTACGGATTAGTCGATCAAGTGATCGATCGCCGTCCTTCCGCCAGCCGCCCGATCGCCGCCGTCGCGTAAATTAAACGTTAAAAATCAAAAATGAGGAAATATTCTTCATTTTTGATTTTTAATTTTTAACAGTCATATAGCAGTTTTCAGTGGAGTGAATTACAGATGCTGGGGCGCATGATACAGCGTCATAGTTAAGTCCTTACTGTATTTCATACAATTGAAAACTGCTATATGTAGCTTTTTCTAAAAAAACATCACACCTAGAAACCCTACATAATTACTAGGGCAAAGATTCGAGATATTGCAGGAAGTCGAGCAATTCTACTTGATTTAAGAAATGGCGCGCTTCTTTGCCATAAGCTTGTTTGAGATGATCTTTTCCTTGGTTGGCAGTCCAGCCCAGCCGCTGGATTTCCTCAGTGGTTCTGCTATAGATTTCCAGATATTCTAGGAAATCTACTAACTCTTCGCTAGAAAGCTCTCTCTGCGACGACTTGCCGTAATTGTGTTCCAGACACTGGGTTTCCTGTGGTTTTTTCCATCGCAGCCGTTTGAGGATGGCGTCTATTTGGGCGATCGTATCAGAATTATCCTCGATCGCATCGCTCGGAATTCCCACTGCGATCGGTTGCAATTCCCTGACTTCGGCCGCACCCTGTAGCAGTTCACTTGGGCTAGCAGTCGGCACATCCAATTCCGCGATCGGTTCGCCGTAGCTGGAAGAAAGCCAAGCGTCCGAGTCTAACTGCTTCGGTACAAATCCAGTAGTCTCCACGCGATCGACCGTTGGCGGCAGCGGTTCCGGTACAGGTGCGATCGGCTCTTCATTTAATTTCGCTTCAGTATTGACAAAATTGCTTTGATGTGGTACAGAAACTTTGTCGGCAACAGGCATTTCTAGAACAGGAAGAGGAGCAAGAGCAGGCGGAACAGGAACGGGAACAGCAGCAGGAGGGGGAACGGGAACAGCAGCAACCGGAACACTTGTCGGCGGAACAGGAACCGGAACAGCAGCAACCGGAGCAACCGGAGCAACCGGAGCCGGAGAAACACTCGCGATCGCACTCGCGGGATCGGCAACTCCGAGGACAGCGATCGCCCGCAACCGGGCGCGGTCTTCAGCATCCTCAACAGACTCAGCAGCCGACATAGCCGTAGCAATAGTTTTGCCGTCAACCTGAACCAGACAGCGAACAACAAACTTACCGTGATGAACAGTCAGCAACTCACAGATTAACTGTCCAGCGGGATAAAGGGCGCGAAATTCAGCAAACATAATTTTTTGACCCCGAAACCAGGAGGGGCTTATGACTTAAGTGTAGTACAGCCCAAAGAAAACAATTTTCTGAAAGCACATATTCAACATACAATAAATTAAAGGTGAGTCATCCGCGCAACCTTTCACGCCACTAAACCCCATCCCACATCCAGCGGTTTAAGCTAACAAGCATCGGGCGTCATTTCTATCTATAGGAGATGACACAGCAACTAAGCAAAAGTAGTAAAAGTCTCCGGTTTTGTGTACCTTGCACTTTCTACAGCACAGATTGCTCCCGACCCGCTCGTTGCACCTCCGTCCGCAAGGGCAGATCGCGTGCAAAAAACAGGGGCATCGCAGCAGCGAGCTACTAGCAATTTTGCCTTGAGCCGGTAAATTCTTTGCTAAAGCAAGAAGCAAGAGGCACTTCAAAAGGCAGAAGGAACAAGGCAGAAGGAACAAGGCAGAAGGAAGAAATGCAAATTTTCTCCCTCTCCATCTCTCCATCGGCTCATCCTCGACTCAAGCCGTCGCTTTCAGTATCGAGCCATCTTTTAAGAACCGACAGGGGCTTTCTAATTCGCGAAGTGCTCGGCGCTGCTGACCTAAAAGCAAAAAAACCAACGCTAAAAAATTGTATTGGGGAATAGCGTGCGGGACAGTTTTCTGCACCGTCAGCCGTCAGTTCAAGACAGACAGCAGACAATTAGCACGAAGCCCGTGTCGGGAGAGAAGCTCAAAAAATCCTCGCGCTCAAACAAGGTGGCTGTGCTCGCGTCTCCACCTATTAACCCGCGCATTTGTTGGGAAGCAGGCACTGCGAGGGCCCGAGGGAGTGCGGCTGATTTCGCCAAAATTAGACTAATTGCTGGAAACAAGAGGATCGATCGCTACATGGAATTTTCTATCGCTGCACTGCTGGCAAATTTTACAGAAGACAAATTAGTGGCTCCTAAAGCATTGGAGAAAAAACTCGACTGCAACGACGCCACCAGTCAACTCAAACTTCAAATCGCATTAGAAGCTTTAGAGAAAATTGGCATATTAGTCAAAGACAAAGGTCGCTATCGCCGAGTAGCTGAAGACGACGTAGTAGAAGCAAAACTGCGCTGTTCGAGCAAAGGATTTTGCTTTGCAATTCAAGACGCCGAAGGCTCAGAAGACGTTTACGTGCGGGAAAGTCATCTCTCGACAGCTTGGAATGGCGATCGAGTCTTAGTCAAAATCATCAAAGAAGGTAGCCGCCGCCGATCGCCCGAAGGCGAAGTCATGCTCATCCTCGAACGCGCCAACCCCTCGGTACTCGCGCGAGTCAAGCAAACCGCCACCCCCACCGGCCGCGTCAGCTACAGAGCAATCCCCCTGGACGATCGCCTGTTGTTTGAACTAGACTTGCTCGCAAATGGCACAAATCTCCAAGAGGCGATCGACCACCTAGTACACGTCGAAGTCAAACGCTACCCCCTCGGCACTCATCGGCCAGTCGGCAAAGTAGTACAGGTACTCGGTTCCGACGCCGAAGCCGCTGACGACCTCGACATCGTATGCTGCAAACACGACTTGCCGCGATCGTTCCCCGCCACCGTCATCAAAGCAGCCGAAAACTTGCCCAGCAAAGTCAAAAAAACCGACATCAAAAAACGGCTAGACTTGCGTAACATCCTGACTGTTGCCTTCAGCAAAAACGAACCGGGAACAACCAACAGCGAATTTAACGATGCCCCTCAAGCTGAGCAGGAAAATCTCTCCGAAGGAGCAGCCGAAAACGAGTTTGACCCGACATCATTCCTCTCCGATCCGCCAGTGGAACGCGCTTTGTCGATCGAAACCCTGAAGCCCGGCCGCTGGCAAGTAGGAATCCACATCAGCGACGCCGCCGAGTACGTGCAGCCAGAAACCCCGATCGACCGCGAAGCCCGCAAGCGAGGAACCGCCGCCCATCTGGGAGACAAAATCATCGCCGTACTGCCAGAAATCCTCAACGAGCGCTGCTCTCTGCTGCCAGATACCGAACGGCTGGCCTTCAGCATACTGCTCACCCTAGACGAATCAGGAGAACTCCTAGAATACGAAATTCAAACCAGCGTCATTCAAATTGACTACCACCTCACCTACGAGCAAGCTCAAGCAATTCTCGAACCAGGCGATGCCGAAGAGCACCCTTTGTCCTCCGCCCTCCGTCCTTTCCTAGATCAACTCGGTGCCGCCTCACAGGCAGCCAGACAGACAAGGCTGAAGCGGGGAGCTTTTGAACTAAATTTGCCCGACGCTAACTCTCACTTCGATGACGAAGGCGAATTAGGAGCTTTTGCAGTCGCTCCCCCCGCTCAGTCGGCTGTGTCCGAGTTGGTGGTACTTGCCAACCAAGCCGTCGCCACCCACCTGCAAGCCTTGGGAGTCCCAGCAATCTACCGCGTCCAGCCGATGCCAGACCCGGCAGACATTCAAGAGTTCATCAAACTCTCGAACAACCTCGGAGGCGAACTGTATCTCGAAACCGAAGAAGAAGTTCTGCCCTTTGACTTTCAGCGATTTACCCAGCAGTTTGCCGGCCTGAAGTCCGAAAGAGTTCTCACCTACCTGCTAGAAGACACGATGAAGCCCGCTGTTTACAGCACAACTCCCAAGCCGCACTTCGGTTTGGCGCTGTCAGAGGGTTACACGCGCTGCACTTCGCCGCTTTCTCGCTACGCCGATTTGCTGGTGCTGCGGGTGTTGCAAGCGGTGTTCGAGCAAGGCCGCAGCAGCCGCACTACCAGGGCTAAGGAAAAAGTTGACTTGCACCATTCCTCCTGTCACGGTCAAATTACTTGGAATGTTCTCCCCCCAGACTTGCACCACGAATTTGAGACAGAGTTTGCATCGGCCGTGGTACACCTGACGGAACGCGAAAGGGTTGCTGAGGATGCCGAAAGCGATTTGCAGGGATTGAAGAAAACCGGATTGATGAAAGAACGCACCGGGCAAACTTTCCAGGGTTTGATTACAGGTGTACAGTCTTACGGTTTCTTTGTGGAAATTGAGGTGCGGCCGCCGGAGAGCGACATCCTGCGAGTTGAAGGACTGGTACACGTTTCTTCGCTGAAGGATGACTGGTACGAATATCGATCGCGCCAGCAAACTCTAGTGGGCCGCAAAAACCGCAATCAGTACCGTTTGGGCGATCGGGTAGAAGTTCAAGTCAAGAGTGTTGACTACTACCGCCAGCAAATTGATTTAGTTGCAGTTGGTGGCGGCAGTCAAGCTTTTGATGATGATGAATAATCTGTTGACTGTTGACTGTTGACTGTTAACTTTTCTCACTACTTAGTTGTCATTGTCTGGCAACTAAGTATTAAGAAGTGGGCTGCCAACTATACTCAGCAATTATCAATAAATAATTAAGGACTATAGCCTTTCTCAGTAACATGAGGTGCTCTCGATAAGCGGGCATAGGGCATAGGGCATAGGGCATAGGGCATAGGGCATACCTCACCAAGATTGAGAACTGCTATAATACCCAATCCGGTAGCATCGTCGGGCGTCAAATCCAGTCTAAATTCAACAATCACGGACCGTGCAACCGGAATTTATATAGTTTATCTGCGTTAATCTGTGTTAATCTGCCTGTATCTGCGGTGAAAAAAAGAGAAGGTATTAACCGCAGATGACAAGAAATGGACGCTGATTCACGCAGAGGTTGAGAAGAGATATATGAATAATTCCGATGCTAACAGATTTGATATAACAACTAATTACTAACAACAGTCAACCGTCAACTAACAAATAATTAATGACGAATAACTACCCCCTCATTGTAGGAGTTACCGGTGCATCGGGACTGATTTATGCGGTGCGAACTCTAAAGTTTCTGTTGGAAGCCGATCGCGCTGTGGAACTCGTAGCTTCCAAGTCTACTTACATGGTTTGGCAAAGCGAACAGAACATCCGAATGCCTGCTGAATCTACGCTTCAAGAGGAATTTTGGCGCGAACAAGCAGGAGTACCCACAATGGGTAAACTCCGATGCCACCCCTGGCAAGATGTCGGTGCTAATATTGCTAGTGGATCGTTTCGCACCCAAGGGATGATTGTTATTCCCTGTAGCATGAGTACACTAGGAAAATTGGCGGCTGGCTTGAGCTCGGATTTGCTCGAAAGAGCGGCCGACGTTCAGCTCAAGGAAGGGCGAAAATTGGTACTCGTGCCTCGCGAAACGCCTTTTAGCTTGATTCACCTGCGGAATTTGACTACCTTGGCGGAAGCTGGAGCTAGAATTGTACCAGCGATTCCTGCTTGGTATCACAATCCGCAAACTATTGAAGATTTGGTAGACTTTGTGGTGGCTCGCGCTTTAGACCAGTTGGGGATTGATTGCGTTCCTCTCAAACGCTGGAAGGAAGAGGAGTAATAATTAGTCATTAGTCATTAGTCATTAGTTATTAGTTATTAGTGATTTACAAATTACAAATTAAAATTTGATATGCGTCCTGTTTTTTTGCTAGTGATTGTGGTAGGGCTAACTATTTTTGCCCTGCAAAATGTGGAGCCGGCATTATCGCTGGTGTTTTTGGGAATTCGATCGCCTGCTTTACCCTTATCTATCTGGATTCTGCTCAGCATGGTGGTGGGAGCTCTCACATCTTTATTGATTTCTGGTTTGCTGGCTTTTTCAAATTACCTATCTCTAACGGGAGACCGCACCGGCCGATCCAGTCGCAGCCGTCCCGATACTTTCCCAGAGGACAGCAGAACGCCTTACACGCCGCCTCCCCCTCCTAGAAAGCTGGAAATTGACCCGGATCAGAATAGGGAAAATAGCCAAACTCAGGCTGCTGGTTCTTACCGAACTGAGTACGGCACGTCGGCTGGTTACAGTGCCCGGACTTTCCACCAAGAAACTCCGAAGCCGGATGGGGCGAAGGATTACGCTCAACCGGGGACTTATGCAGCGGCAGACGATGAGGACGATTGGGTCTCAGATGGCTCAAAATCAGCGTCTCAAGGGGGTGATGACGATTGGGGGGACGATCGTGATTTTCCAGATCGACCGCAGGTAAATGACGTTGCAGAGGCAAATCTGAGGGATTACGAAGCTAAACAGGAACCGAAAAGCAAGTCTTGGGCTGGCTCGGTATACTCTTACGGCTATCGAGATCCAAACCAGTCTGGGGTGGGGCAAACTGAGTCTATCTACGATGCAGAGTATCGGGTGATCGTTCCCCCGCAAGAGGCGATACCTAAACCCGCTGATGAAGCACCGAAAAATCCTAGTGCAGAAACCGAGGATGATTGGGGATTGGATGAGGGTGATGAGTTTGAGGACGACGATCGCCCCAGTGGCGGATCGATTAACCTGAAAAAATAGAAAAATATGGGAGGATTTGCCAGTGGATTTGTTGAGGGGAGTAAATATCTATCTCGTCGGGATGATGGGTGCGGGAAAAACAACGGTGGGGCGGATTTTGGCAAGAAAATTAAAATACCGTTTTTTTGATACTGATGAACTAATTGTTCGAGTTGCTAATCAGTCAATTGCTGAGATTTTCGAGCGAAAAGGGGAAGAGGCTTTTCGGGAACTAGAAACTAAAGTGCTCGGCGAATTGTCTGCTTATAAAAATTCGGTCGTGGCTACGGGCGGCGGCATTGTGGCGCGATCGATGAATTGGGGTTACTTGCACTACGGTGTAGTGGTTTGGCTGGATGTGCCTGTAGATCAACTGTACGATCGACTGCGTTCGGACACCGCTCGACCCTTACTGCGGGAGGGCGAGATTAAATCTAAGCTGCAAAGCCTTTTTAAAGAGCGAGAGCGTTTCTACACTCAAGCAGATGTCCGAGTCTGCACCCGTGGAGGCGAAAGGCCTGAAGAAGTTGCGGCTAGGGCGATCGAGGAAATCAAAAAAGTTATCAAACCAGAAACCGGGCCCGATCTCAATTGATACATTAAGCAACCGGGTTTCTGAGAAATTAACAGGTTTTTGAGGACTTGCGATAACACTTCCCAAAAAATAATGCAACCATACGCCAGATCCAAACCAGCATATTCATAAGTCGTTCTCAAATCTAAAATCTAAATTCTAAAATTTACAATGGTATAACTTGAGTAAAAATACTTATTTTTGCCTGAGAGTGTCAGTTTAACCGCGCCATGTTTGGGAATCAACCGGGTTTGAGCGGATCTGATGCGTAAGCTTTATAACCCACATTCCGCACCCCCAACTGGCACATAGGCAGATGGAGGGGATAAAAGTGAATCATCCGAGATAATAGTGAG